>JAJPZJ010000108.1 GCA_021204405.1 Tannerellaceae bacterium
CTTCAAATCCAGAATTTATAATAGGACATTATGCGGATAATCATTTTAATTAATACCGGATGGAGGCTTCTTTCTATTTCGTCTATAACATACACTTTCTCCTTACTGAAAATATCTTTAAAAGCCGGGATAAAATCTAATAATCTTCTTGTTCCGTCAGACTCTTCGTCCAGATCAAAATCGGCCTCTTTTCCTCCTTTGCCTTTGTGTGATATTTTTAATGATTTTATAAATACCTCATCATTTTCACAAACGAGGATGAGCTCTACGCCGTTTCTTGATCCGAGAGCTATCATCCTGTCAGATTCTTCCTTCATTTTTTCCACCAGTTCATTTAGCTTCTCATCTTCTGCATCGCCGAAAAAATCTTTTAATGTGGTTTTCTCAGCAATGAGTTTATGTATGCCTACATGGAAAGAGGTGATTGTTTTCTCTGCATATTCCTGAAATTCAGCATCTATTTCCAAACGGTGTATTAATGTGGTCGGCCTCGAACCAGGCATAAGGATGGTAAGTACATTTTCAAACCAGTTTAAAGGGGCTTTTATTATTTCAAATGAAGGATTGTCTAACGTGGTAAGAAGTTTAATTATCGGTTTGTTGGGTTTGGCAAGATTCTTTTCTATCACATTTTTAAGTACTTTGTTTTCCTCTATCTCTTCGAATCCCTTAGCAAAAGAGATAGAGGTTATATTTTCACTATCTGTTTTTCTTTCGAAAATTAAACTATCCGTGTGCTTTCCTAATCCTGATTCATATAGTTCTTCTATTTCAATTCTGTTGCCGGTTATTTGTAAAGCATAATAGTATGGTTTCTCTTTATAAACGAACTCTATACCAAGTATTTGAGGAGTTTCTTCATTCTCCCGGAATTTGAATTGGGAAGACAATAGTTTGCCGGGTAATTTTTCTTCTGTTACGATATCCTGTAATAATTCCAACGATTTTATAAGATTAGACTTTCCTGCTGCATTTGCGCCGTATATAGAAGATTGTTTCAGGATTTCTATTCCTGCTTTATTATATTTATGGTTTATTATATTTATGGTTTGCTAATCTTTTTGTATTGGGATTCGGAAGCATGTTGAACTCTTTCTGTTCTCCGAAGGAGTAGACATTATTTACAAAAAATCGTATTAACATAGTTCGTGATATTTTCTCACAAAGGTAATTTTATATTTGAATAAAAACTGATTTTGAGCTAAAAAGTTCCAAGGGTTGGTGAAATAATCACAAAAGCACCGTAGCTTCCTGAGCTATGGTGCTTTTTGTACAATCAGGAGATGAGTATTTACTTACATCTCCCGGCCTGAATTCAACGCCCGGCGTGCCTGTTCAGCTTCTTCCCTGAGGTCGCTGTTTTCACGCTGGCTTTCCTGGTCGGCTTTTCTTCTGTTTTCTTTCAGGTTACTTTTACCTGAACGTCTGTTTTCTTTCCGCTGTTTTTCCCAGCTTTCCTGATCGTTAGCCCTGCGGTTGTCCATTCTATCGTCCCAACGTTCGCGGTCGGTAGCTGTACGATCTTCCATCTGGTCTCTGCGTGTCTGGTCCTGACGCATCTGTTCCTGTCTCATCTGATCCTGTGTTTTTACATCCTGGGCCATGGCAGTACCTGCCGAGAAAAGAAACGCTGCACCCATCAGGGCAGATATCACAATTTTTTTCATAAATATCTCTTTTAATTATAATTCAATTTTATTATTTATGGGGATGAATCCCCTTTTAATACCATTAGTAAACAAACTGTCCTTTAAAATGTTTAGGAAGGTACGGGATGAAGTGCAACTCTTGTTTCTGTTTTATCGCTTATTTTTCTGACAAAACACATTATTTCCTACCTTTGCGGGTAAATTATATAGTTATATGTCTGCAAATCATACGGAGAGGTTTAGCCTTCATATTGGTAAGGCGCAGGAGAGGTTGAAAGATGTGGTAATGCAAACCCCGCTACAGTATCTTGATTCTTTGTCCGGGCAGTTCGGAGCTAATATCTATCTTAAACGTGAAGACCTGCAGGTTGTGCGCTCTTATAAATTGCGTGGGGCCTATAATATGATCAGTAGCCTCGACCGGGCTGTGCTGGATAAGGGAGTGGTGTGTGCGAGCGCCGGCAACCATGCACAGGGGTTTGCTTTTAGTTGTAATAAGCTTAAAGTGAAAGGGGTGGTATTTATGCCGAAGATTACTCCCCGGCAAAAGATCAAACAGACGAGAATGTTTGGGAATGGCTTTATTGAGATTATCCTTACGGGCGATACCTTCGATGATTGTGCAACCGCTGCCAAAGAATATACCCGCGGGCATGGGATGACTTTTATTCCTCCTTTTGACGATATCCGGGTGATAGAGGGACAGGGTACGATCGGTGCGGAAATACTGGAGCAATTGCCTGGTGAGACCATCGATTATATCTTTATACCTGTAGGGGGTGGAGGGTTGTGTTCGGGGGGGTAGGTGCCTACCTGAAAGACCATTCGCCGCAGACCCGTATCATTGCCGTCGAACCCGAAGGGGCTCCCAGCCTGCGTACGGCACTGAAAGCGGGGCATCCTGTTACCCTGGTGCATATCGATAAGTTTATCGATGGGGCTGCCGTCCAGCGGATTGGCGACCTGACTTACCAACTCTGCGAAAAAGTGGTAGACGAGGTATGCCTGGTGCCTGAAGGAGAGGTCTGTTCTACGATCCTCAAACTGTATAATGAGAATGCTATTGTGGTTGAGCCTGCCGGTGCACTGAGTATTTCTGCCCTGAACCATTATGCCGGTAAGATCAGGGGCAAGAATGTGGTGTGTATTGTAAGTGGTAGTAATAATGATATAGACCGTATGCAGGAGATCAAGGAGCGGTCGCTTATTTTTGAACGCCTGAAGCATTATTTTATTATCCGTTTTCCACAGCGTGCCCATGCGTTGAAGGATTTTGTCAATAAGGTATTGGGCGAGACCGATGATATTGTCCGTTTCGAGTATATGAAGAAGAACGAGAAGGAGAATGGGCCGGCGCTGGTGGGGATAGAGTTGGATACGGTAGAGGATTATAATAAGCTGCTCAGGCGTATGACTGAGTACGGGCTTAATTTTACGGTGCTCGATCCGGATAGCGACCTGGGAAGGTATATTGTGTAAAAGGATCAACCAATCTGTTTTTTCTTATTTCATTACAAATAGATTAAATAACCAGCTTATGAGCCAGATAGCTTTGCCCGACTGGGACAGGGAGTTGTTTGTATACCTGAACAGTAAAAATGCCGGTTGGCTGGATCCGGTGATGATCCTGCTGAGTACCTATACGGCATGGACGGTTTTGTGTGTATTGGTTATGTTCTTAATGGTTTATAAAGACCGGGTGCAGGGTAAGATCGCCGCTTTGTTCCTGGTAGTGGGTATCGGGTTGAACCTGTTGCTGAACACCTTTGTCAAACTGCTTATTATGCGGCCCCGGCCAGGGAATGAAGATTTGCTGACGGGGGTTATCAACCAACTGGAAGCGGTGGGCGAAAGTTATAGTTTTTTCTCCGCCCATTCGTTGAGTTCTGTCTGCCTGGCTACTTTCACCACTTTATATTTTAAGAACAAGCTGTATGGGATAGCTATTTTTGCCTGGGCCTTGGCAGTGGCTTACAGCAGGATTTATGTGGGTAAACATTATCCGTTGGATGTGCTGGTAGGTATTTTGTTCGGGCTGCTTACCGGATGGCTTTCCTATTGGGTTTACCGGCGGTATAACCGGCCTTCTATGCTGCCGGAAGAGAAAAGGCAAACGGAAGCCGGTTCCTTTTAACAGCTTTGACATAGCCGAGTAGATAGATTTTTTTATCTTCGCTTCCAAAACGAACCCTGGCATGAGAAGCATAGTAGCCATTTTTTGTATCTTCCTTTTTTCAACCTCTTTACCAGCAGCCGGACACCAGACTGATTCTTTACTGAAAGTGCTTGATGTAACCGTGAAAGAACGGTTTAAATATAGCCGTAAACGGGAGCTCCGGATGGATAGCCTGCGGATGCGGCTGGGTAGGGTTGCCGACGAAGAGCAGCATTTTCATATTTACCAGCGCCTTTTCAGCGAGCTTCGTTATTATAAAATGGATTCGGCCCTCTGGGTGGCCAACGAGCGGTTGCGTATAGCCGAAAGCCTGCATAATCGTTCTTATAAAAATTCAGCCCAACTGAATATTGCCGAGATATGGGGTATCACCGGTATGTATAAAGAGGCAACCGATTTGCTCGGCCGGATCAATAAAAGCGAACTGGATATGAAGCAGCAGGCTTATTATTTCCATCTGTACCATTCTATTTATTCTTTAATGATGGAGAATGCTTTTTCCGATTCGATAAGGCGGGAGTATGAAACACGGGTATACGAACTCAAAGATTCTCTGTTACTTTTTAATGAGCCGGGTACATTGGGGCATTATTTTATTGTGAATGCCAAACTGGTGCAGACCGGCCGGTATGAGGAAGCACTGGAATTGATGAAGTGGTGTTATGAGGAGTTTGCTTATAAAGAGAATGCCCGGGGAGGCATGGTATATGAACTGGCTAATATCTATCATAAGATGGGAGATAGGGAAGAGGAGAAAAGGTATCTGGCTATGTCGGCCCTTATCGACCTGCACCAGGGGGTAAAAGAGTATATTGCTTTGTACCAGTTGGCTATCCTGTTGTACCAGCAGGGTGATATCGACCGGGCCTATGCCTATATAAAATGTGCTATGGAAGATGCTGCTTTCTGTAAAGCCCGTTTCCGTACGCTGGAGATGTCGGAAACGTTGCCGATCATTGCCGCAGCCTACAACAAAAAGGAAAAGCAGGATAAAGAGAACCTGATCCGGTACCTGGTGATCATTTCCCTGATGTCGGTTGTCTTGATAATCAGTATTGTGTATATATATTACCAGTTGAAAAATATCTTCTATTACCAGTTGAAAAATATCTTCCGCCAAACAGGCGATGAAGGTTATGTATGAAGATATGAAAGAGATGAATACGGAGTTGAATATGCTGAATAAAGAGCTTTCAGAATCCAACCAGGTAAAAGAGGCTTATATTGGCTCTGTATTTAACCTTTGTTCTACCTATATTGATAAGATGGAGGCATACCGCCTGGATCTGAACCGTAAGCTAAAGGCCGATAAAATAGCAGATGCCCTCAGGACAACCGGCTCTGCATCGCTGGTGCCGGATGAGTTAAAGGAGTTTTTCCGGAATTTTGATACGGTCTTCCTGAATATTTATCCGGATTTTGTCCATCAGTTTAATGCACTTTTGCAAAAGGAAGAGCGTATTATCCCGAAAGCCGGCGATATCCTTACTCCTGAATTGCGTGTGTTTGCACTGATACGGTTAGGTATTAATGATAGCAGCAAAATAGCCGGTTTCCTTCATTATTCTCCGCAGACGGTTTATAATTATAAGTTAAAAGTGAGGAATAAGCTTATTATCCCGCGGGAGGAGTTTGAGGAGGCTTTGTTTCGGATAGGAAGGTGAAATTCCCTGAGGGTACGTCAGGATATCTTTGTACTGGATAGTCAAATCCCCGCCTTTGTGGCAGGGCTATTCAATTCTTGTCCAAACTTTTAATAGTTTACTTGCGCCAATTCCCTGCAAGGGTTTCATTTCCACCCTAAAGAGTTTTCCCCGGTGAATAGGCAACCCGCTGCGGGGTTGAGAAAAGAGCGCAGTTTACCCAGGGTACCGCTCGCTCTGCTCACTCAACCCTGGGCTATTGCTTAAATTCCCTCTGGGAATTGCCATTGGCTCAATCTTAGGTTATTGGTTCACCTTTAGCTATTGACCAGCTCCGGTCTTCGATTGCTTAAATTCCAGGAAGGAATTACCTTATGCACTCATTCCCTGAATTTGTGGCCAGGACCAATTTTCAGTTGCCCGAACTCCTTTCCTGTTAGTCGATATTGAAATTGGTATTCAGTAATTTAGTATAGAATGCTTCCACATCTTTCCAGTGGTAATAGGGGAACTGATCTGTTTCTACCGGGATAGAGGTTTCCTTTTCATTCCGGAGGAATTTAACGAGGATATCATCCGAACCTTTTTTCCGGAAAAAGACCATCTGGATATTGCCTGCCATGGGTGCTACTTTGAAAGTACTGAATGCTTTATAGAATTCGTCGGGATCGGCAACGCTGTTGTAGCAGTCTTTCAGGTGCATCAGCATGGCCAGTGGAACGATATTGCCATCGTGTGCAAAGCGTAAGGTGGCTCCGTGGCTTCCGGTGGTAATGGCCTGGTTGGCACTCTCGATTATATTTTTTACCAATGGTTTGGCATTTTCCATCATAATGCCTCCGTTCAGTGCGCAGTTTGCATCTTCTGCATATACTTTATAGTTTTCACATTGGAAAATATCAAACAGTTCTTCTTTTTCGAAAATATCATAGAAGCTTACGTTGGTTTCGATATTCTGCATGCCGTTGGCAATGTAAAACATATCCATCATAAATTCTTTAGGGTTCACCCGGCGGTTTATAAACGCAAGGTCGGAGAAAAGTGAATGTACCAGCCGTTCGGGTTTGACATGTGCCTCTTCAAATTTGCGGTATTGTTCGCGCCAGGTATATCTGGCAGAACGGTACGCAATCGCCTGGCGGGTGTGATGGTTGAGGTAGCGTACATATTTCTCGCTGGCTTCGCAGTTGGTCTGTAGGGTAGGGTTTAGTTCTTTCAGCCGTTCACAGAAGGCATCCATACTTAATACGCAACGTACTACCAGGGTTGAGCGGGCCGAGATAGGTGCATTGTCGGGAAAGACTTCCGGGAAATTATGGTACATGCGTTCGGCAATGCCACGTTGTTCGCGTACGCCCAGTGGAGAGAGATCGCCGCCGTGGCCTTCTACCTCTTCCCATACCTGTTGCAGGCGGTTCAATACATCTTTTCCCAGTGGCGTAAGGGCATTTACTTTTGCTGCCTCTTCCAGCGGGTCGATTACCCGGCGGTAGTCTTCGTCGCTGATCAGGTAGCGGGAGCCATGCCGTCCGAGATGGCTGATATAAAACGGTTGGTAACCTTTCGGAGCAGGTGTCTGTGTTCCGGTTTCATGGGAAGGATAGGCATAGTGTACACCACCACTTTTTTCGGGTGTAGCGTATATTTCCTCCCGTGTTGTCTGGGCATTTCCTGTGGTTGTGCACAGGAAAAGAAGGGCAAATAGAAAATAGAGGTTCTTCATGCTGATGCTTTTGAATAAAAATACTTATAGTGTAACTAAGTTATGAAATAATATTAGTATGCACTATAAGTATTTTAATATAGTTAACTATGAAAATAATTTATTGGTAATCCGGATTTTGTTTCAGGTTTGGATTACTGGTAAATTCCGCAGCAGGAATAGGGAACAGGTTGTATTTATTATCTATATCCTTTCCGTACTGGCTGCCATCTGCCACCATGGTGCTGGAGCCTTTCCAGTCCCAATTGTAACCCTGGGTATATTTACCAAAGCGGATCAGGTCGGTACGACGCATAATTTCCATATGGAGTTCACGGCTACGCTCTTCGCATAGGAAGTCTAATGTAAGTTCAGCTTCTGTTATTCTTCCATTTACCGGAGTTACGCCGGCTGTTTCATATTTACCATACATATAAGCCCGGTCGCGTATTTCATTAACATATCCTACTGCTTCTGTTTTATTATACCCATTGGCTCCCCTTAAAATAGCTTCGGCAGCCATCAGGTAAGCATCGGCGGTACGGAATAGCGGAAAGTCTATAGCAGCATATACGGTTCCTCCCTCGGTAAGTTCCTGGCCGTCTTTGGTAACGTTTCTCCATTTAATCGGAGCGTAACCATAGAGATAATTGGCAGGGTAATCTGCCCCGTCTACCCATGTTTCGATTGTATGCTGTGAGGCTTCATCGTCTTCGCGTCCACCACTGAAGAACTGTGCCCGTTTGTCTGCTTTTGTATTACCTTCCGGATCATCCACCTTAAAGAGGCGGTCTTCTTCGTTAAATAATATAACCAATGATCTTTTGGCATTGGCATTTCCATTCCAGTCGTTATTAATACCTGAGTTAATATAGCTCCTGGTTGTTGGGCTCAGGAAGGCTTTCATCAGGAAGTTTGATCCTGACTCCGTATGGATATTGGTTGCATCGTGTTCCAGCGGCCAGATGATTTCAGGGCATGTATTATTATCTGCCAGGAAGATATGGCGATAATCTGATGCCAGCGGATATGTATTACTGTCGATTATCTTTTTAGCATATTCGTATGATTCCTGGGCTTTATTCTCGCCAATATAAATCTCTGCATTGAGGTACATGCGTGCAAGGAGAAACCATGCGGCCACCTGGTCAACCCGTCCGTATTCCTGTGTGCCGGCAGGTTTTAACTGGTTATCAATATCTTTTAATTCGGATATCACATATTCAAAAACTTCCTTACGGGTGATTTGCCCGGGAATGGTCTGGTTAGGCATGGTTTCGTCGACAAAGGGGACATCACCATACAGGTCGCACAGCATGCTGTAGCAATAGGCACGTATCATCCTAGCTTCTGACCGCAGATAGCCAATCTCATCTTTCAGTGCATCATATACGCCGCGGCTTTTCAAAAGGTCTTCTTCAGACTCTACCAGGAATTCGTTACAATATTTTATAGCAATGAAGAGGCGGTAATAGGGATAACCTGTAATTTGGGTAGATGCATCCCAATTGTGCTGTAATAAGGTACGGCCACCATGCCCGGTTGCTGTTGTAAAGTTTACTTCGTCGGTAGAGGCTACCTGGACATAGAATAATAACCGCACCAGTCCGCTATAGCCTTCGTCTACCAGTTCTTTGGAGATGTCCGGATCTCCTGACGGACCCTGCTGGCCTGTAAGTACCAGTGAGGCATAACATTTTGCCAGTGCACCCATATACCCTTCTTTGGTACTGTATACATCTTCGTTGGACAGTGTCCTCTCGTCGAGAGGAATTGTATCTAAATCTCCCAGGCAGGCACTGAATAAAAAGAGTGCAGAGATAAATAATGCTGTGTATTTTGTTACTGTTTTCATAACTATTTATTCCTCTATTTAAAAGTTAAGATTTAAGCCCATCATAAATACTCTTGGGCGTTGATAAGAGTTCCGGTCGATACCGTCTGATAATTCCGGATCGATACCTGAATAGCCGCTAAAGGTGAATACATTCTGAATACCTACGGAAACATTCAGGCTGCTTGTTTTGTCCCACAAGTTATTGAATGTATATCCCAACCGGATGTTGTCGATACGCAGGAAGGAGGCATTTTCAAGATAATGGTCGCTGTAACGACGGGCATATTCCTGTTTGAGTTCGTAGGTATTACGAAGGATATTGTTGGATGTTGAGTTACTATATAATTCCTCATATGAATCACTGGCTTTCAGGTAGTTGAAGACGTAGTTGCCGGCACTCCCGTGTGCATTGATCGCCAAGTCCCAATTCTTGTAAGTTAGTTTTGTTGATAAACCAAAGTAGTAGGGAGCCAGTGAACTCTTACCCGTTACATATTTTTCGTTTTCGCTGCTTGTTTGTTCTCCGTTTGCATCCAGATAGACTCCATCCAGGTAGTTACCATTTTCATCGTATGCCTGTTTGGAAAGATAGAATGTGTAGGGTGTTTCTCCTGTCGTATGAAGTTGTAAATAATAACCTGTACCACCGGCGCTACCGGTTTGCGTACTTGCTTTATTATCTTCATTTTCTATTACGTTCAGTTTAGTGATTTTTGATTGGTTCCAGGTAAAGTTACCACTGATAGACCACTCCCAGTCTCTGGTCTTAACCGGTATGGCGGTTAGTGCAACTTCCACCCCTTTACTTTCCATATTACCGATATTGGTTTCAATTTCAGCATTGAAGTTACTTCCGGCGGGTACAGTAATTTTGTTAAGCAAATCTTTGGTATTCCGTTTATATGCATCTACGCTACCGGAAATACGGTGGTTAAGAAAGCCAAAATCGATACCTATATTGAATGTTTCGGTGGTTTCCCATTTAATATTGGGGTCATAACCGTTTGGGCGGTAGGTGGTATACCATTTATCTCCAAACTCGTATCTGGCATTATCATATGATGCAGTATACATAGGCATATATACGTAATAGGAACCAATTTCCTGTTGTCCGGTCTGTCCGTAGCTCAAACGCAGTTTCAAGTCGGAAAGAACATCAATTCCCTGTAAGAATTCTTCATTGATCATTCTCCAGGCTAAAGCTATTGAAGGGAAATATCCCCAGCGTGTATCCGGCGAGAAACGTGAAGAGGCATCGGCACGTAAAGTTGCCGTAAGCATAAAACGGCTGTCGAATGAATAGTTTAATCGTCCGAAGAATGAGATAAGGTAAAGTTCACTTACTTCGTATGTGGTTTCATGCCCTATATCATTTCCGTCCCAGTCGAATTGGGTTACCTCTTTATCTTTCCAGAAGCGTTGCCACTCATAACCGGCCATTGCACTTAAGCTGTGTTTCCGGTTAAATTCTTTGTTGTAATTTGCATAGAGGTCAAGCAAAGTACTGCGATATTTTTCTATTTCGTGTTTATCAAGGTTGGTACCATCATTTTTGTTATCGGTAAACATCGAGGGTGCATTGGTAGGCGTTTTAGTATGGTCATCTGCTTTGGAGACATCATACCCTAAGTTCAGGTTGAAACTCAGGTCTTCTAATCCATGCACTTTATAGTTAAATGCGGCACTACCGATAGAACGGTTGGTATGTTTGTTCTTTTTTCCAGTTCGATCGTGGCTACCGGGTTTACGGCAGCCTGGTTTAATATCGCACCGTTATCATCTCTCCACATAAAATAACCCAGTCCGGGACCTGTTGCCCCGTATGTCTCATCATAAACAGGGCGTGTCGGATCGAAGAAGGCTGCCGTACTGATAATACTGCCATCTCTTCCATGGTTGTTCTCGAAACTCCCTTTTACATTAATATCCACAGAAAGGTGGTTATCTAAAAATTTAGGATTTAACCCGATACCCAGGTTTGTCCTGTTATAATCATTGGATTTGACGATACCGCTTTGGTTGGTATATCCTACTGATACACGGTAAGGCATGTTTTTATATGCCCCTGTAACGGAAAAATTGTGGTCTTGTCCGAAACCGCTCCGGAAGATCTCATCCTGCCAGTCTGTACTGGCTGTACCGAATTGGAAAGTACCAGGTAAGTTGTCACCCCTTAATTCGTTTACTGCAGTTCTGAACTCGTCTGCTTTTAATACGTCCAGATGTTCATATACCGTACTGACAGAGAAGTTTGTACTATAGTTGAACTGTGGCTTTTGTGGACCTACACTTCCTTTTTTAGTCGTTACGATGATAACTCCATTAGAGGCGCGAGACCCGTAGATGGCTGTAGCTGAAGCATCTTTCAATACGGTAAACGATTCGATATCATTCGGGTTAATGGCGTTCAGGTTAGCACTTCCGCGTGTGGGAAACCCATCGATAATGATAAGAGGATCGTTACTTGCGGAAAGGGAAGAACCCATACGGATACGGATGGTAGCGTCACTACCAACTTCCCCGGATGCAGGTATTACATTCACACCGGCAATTTTACCAACTAAGGCATCTTCTGCTTTATACTGGTTACCTTTGTTGAATTCGTCTGGTTTTACAGAAAGGATAGAACCGGTGGCATCGGCTTTTTTTACCTGGCCGTAACCGATTACTACGATTTCATCGATTAACTCGGAGTCGTCTGCCAATACGATCATTAAAGTAGATTGTCCGTTAATTTCAACCTCCTGGCTCTTATATCCGATATAAGAAATTGCTAATATACCATTAGCAGGTGCCCATAATTGAAAGTTCCCATCAAAGTCGGTAATCGTACCGGTAACAGTACCTTTGATGACAACGTTGGCTCCGATAACCGGTTTGCCCGTATTGTCTTTTACATGTCCCTTTATCAGGATCTCCTGTGCGAAAGTGGAAAGAGACATAAATAAGCCTATCATAAGAAGTAGCCCCCTTACAGATAGTTTAAGTTTCGAATGTTTCATTTTCATAAAATGTTTCATTTTCATAATTAATACATTATTGTCAGTTTAGTACATTATTGTTAGTAATGTGTGATTTTAAAAAGTTTGTTATTTCTGACTATGCCCCGGAAAATTAAATCTGCGCTATCTCCTGCGGATTCGTAGGGTTGTGTGTCCTATTCTTTTTATCGTCTGTTAACAATTTATCGTCTGTTAACAATGATAAATCTATCACTTTTTGTTGATTTGGATAGTGGGGTAAGTGGTAAGAGTAGGGGATAAGTAGATTTGATTTTATTCTATAATGTTGATTATCAGTATTGGTAACGGAATATAATAGTGGAAAAAAGTAGATTGTTAGTAGATTGTTATAGAAGTAGTAGGAGATAAAAATAAGCATTAATTTATCAGAATGGCAGGGTTTTTTAGCTGATACGTATATAGTACCTGTTTTAGGGTGTGTTGTTGAAACGGGAAACCGGTGTTATTTTTTATTTAAATCCTACATCTTTTCTTTCCGGCCTCTATAGTTTTTTATATTCCACGGTCGTGAAACCTACGTTCCACGGTCGTGAAACGTAGAAAAGTAACAGGGAAGTGCAGGAAATATTCCCTGCCTTTTCACCTCTTTTTGCCGGTAACAACCAATCTTTATGGGTATTAGAAGAAGTATTGTTATAAAAAATGAGGCTGTCTAACCTTTCTATTGGGAGACAGCCTCATTTTTATTATTCTATTGGAATACGATCATTCATAGAAATCTACTATTCCTGTATGCATATTATAAACCGCACCTATAATTTTAATCTCCCCGTTATCTTCCATCTCTTTCAGGATCGGGCTCTGCCGGCGGATCTCTTCTACTGTAAGTTCTATATTGGTATGGCAAACGGCTTCAACAAATTCTGCATTTTTAGAGGTTGCTTCTCCTGTAAATACACTTTTGGCTTTTTGTACTGCCGGTTATATTTTGGCCAGCAGGGCTGTGATATTACCCAGTTTTACATCATCGATAGCCGATTTGATTGCTCCGCAATATTCATGGCCGAGTACTACCACTACTTTAGAACCGGATACTTTGCAGGCGTATTCAAGGCTACCCAGTATGTCTTCGTTCACAATATTACCGGCTACACGTGCAACAAATATATCGCCGATACCGCGATGGAAGACATCTTCTACCGGTACGCGTGAATCGAGGCAGGAAAGGATAGCGGCTTTAGGATATTGTCCCAGGGCGGCATCGCGGATTCTTTCGGAGGTGTTACGGATGGTAAGCCGGTCGTCAACAAAATCCTGGTTTCCTTCTTTTAATATTTCAATTACGGCTGCCGGGGTAAGTTGTGCCTACTCTTCGGCAGTAAGTACTTTGTTGGATAAGATTTCGTTGGTATCGATCATTTCTACCTTTGAATTAGGGTCAGTTGTATCTGACGGGTGGGAAGAATTTTTACAACCGGGCAAACCTATTAATAGGCTTGCCGCTAAAAGAGTAATTTTCTTTAACATAGTTGGATAAATTAAAAGTTTATATTATTTCCTGTTTCTTTTCAACAACGGTCTTTCCTCTTTTGTTTGTTTAGAGATACTTAACACAGTCTCCTATACTGATCCGGTGATAAATATAGATATTTTCTTTAAAGAAATAGGAGATAAGGATAAAAACCGGATGCTTTATATATGTTTTTTAGTTAAAATAACGTATTTCTGTTAGATTAGAAGTAGAATATAATGATATGACGGCAAAAGAATATTACTGGAAATTATCACTTATTGTGATTCTTATTCTGTTGGGAACTATTATTTTCTTTAAGTTGATTCCTTTTTTTAAGTGGAATCCTGGGAGCTATTACCATTTATATGCTGGTGCGCCACCAGATGTTTTATCTGATAGAGAAAAAAATTTCAGGCCGGGACTGGCTGCCGCTCTGATACTGGTTGAATCGATCCTTTGTTTTCTGGTTCCTCTGGGGCTGGCAGTATGGATGGTATTGCACCAGATCCAAAACCTCGACCTTGATATAAATGAGGTGGTGGCCTGGGGAGAGCATATGGCCGATGAGGTTAAGGCGAAGACGGGGTATAACCTGCTGGACAAGTCAAACCTGAGTTCTATTCTTTCTTCCCTGCCTTCGATTGGGCAAATGTTGGTTGGCAGTGTAAGTGATTTTGCACTTAATATGGTTGTATTGGCGCTTGTGCTGTATTTCATGCTGACCGGTTGCCGGCAGATGGAGGCTTTTATTTATGATATCCTTCCGTTCAGCGATGAGGATAAACCGAATGTGATGCATGAAATTAATGTGATCGTCCGTTCGAATGCTATTGGTATTCCTGTACTGGCTGTTATCCAGGGGGCTATTGCCTTGGGGGCTTATATTATCTTTAAGGCGCCCAGTCCTTTTATTATGGCCTTACTTACCTGTTTTGCCACCATCATACCGGTAGTGGGTACGGCTATTATATGGATTCCGCTGGCTTTGTATATGGGGTTAACCGGCGATTGGCTCCATGCCTTGTTACTTGTGTTGTTTGGTGCCATTGTGATTTCAAACGTGGATAACCTGATTCGTTTTATGTTACAGAAAAGCCTGGCCGATATTCATCCGCTTATTACCATCCTAGGGGTATTTATAAGGTTGCCGCTATTCGGGTTTATGGGAATTATATTCGGGCCGTTACTTTTATCCCTTTTTATGTTGTGTGTAGGGTTATTTAAACAGCACTACCTGGATGCTCCTGATGCGGAATAAATGTAGTATATTTATGGCCAGATAACCGGAAAGCCATTCATACTTATATTATTTGCTAACCTTAAAAACGTGCTATGAACCGGATAAAGTATATTGTATTGTTCCTTTTCGTTGTAGGTGCCCTGCCTGCAGCCCGGGTGGAGACTGTGAATGTGTATAGTGATGCCATGAAGCGGGCGGTGAAAGTGGTGACCATTGTGCCGGAGGTGGCGCTTCGGGGAAAAGCCTGCCCGGTAGTTTATTTGTTGCATGGGCATGGTGGCAATGAGCAATCCTGGCCTACAAGTAAGCCCGGCCTGGCCCGGCTGGCGGATGAATTGGAGTTTATTTTTGTTTCTCCGGATGGAAAGAACAGTTGGTACTGGGATGCGCCGGCCGATCCTTCTTCCCGGTATGAGACGTTTATCTCTCAGGAACTGGTTTCTTATATGGATACCCATTATCCTACCCTTGATTCTTCGGAGGGAAGGGCGATAACCGGGTTTAGTATGGGTGGGCATGGGGCTTTGTGGAATGCTATCCGCCATAGCGATGTGTTTGGGGCTGCGGGAAGCCTGAGTGGAGGGGTAGATATCCGCCCGTTCCCGGATAACTGGAATATGAAACATGCCCTGGGCGAGTTAAAAGCGAATCCGGAAGTGTGGGATAACCATACCGTGATCAACCTGATAGGTACACTTAAAAATAATGAACTGGCTATTATTGTTGACTGTGGCTATGATGATTTCTTTTATGAAGTAAATCAAGCATTCCATCAAGCCTTAAGAAAAGCCGGTATTGACCATGATTACCTGGTGCGGCCGGGTGGGCATAATTGGGATTACTGGCGGAATGCTACGGATTATCAATTGTTGTTCTTTAAAAAGTTCTTCGATAAAAACAGGAATCATCATTAAAAAGGTAATGGGTAATTTTAATTTATAAATCTCTTCTGGAGATTTCCTAAATAGAAAGAAGTCTTTCCTGCCAATGAGGAAAGACTTCTTGTATATCAGCTTAATTTTAATTATCTCTCAGATCTTAAAGGAACCATCAATCATGGTTACGGTATATCTGTTTTAATAGAAATTGAATCAATATCAAAACTGATAGTGCATAAATAACAACGAGATAAGGAAAAAGTTTATGTTGTCCGGAATTTTTTTGAGAAAGGAAGGAGAAGGTTCCAAAATTATGTTTGCGTAAAAACTAAAAAGCAACTTGTTCCCCGCGTAGGCGGGGATCGCATAGGACTTGTCAGTTATACTTACAAAATAAGGAGAAATATTGTTCTAGTGCGGTCCCCGATCAGGTCGCAGAGCTGTTAAATTCTCCCCCTTTAGTCCTGCAAGGACGGCCTATCCTAGCCCAGGGCACCAGCCCTGGGTAGTTAGGAATATAATGAGGTCGGAGTGCTGTAAGTACGACATAATAAAAATTTGATCTTAGGTATATTTTATGCCGTGCTTACAGCGCTCAAAAAAAGATCCATATCAACCACCCGGCACTGCGTACCGGGCTAGGATAGATCGTCCTTACAGGACTAAAGATAAGAGAATTTAACAGCCCTGCGATCAGGTCGGGGAACTACTTGTGCTTTTTGGGGACAATCTCTGCGAGTGCTGTACCTTGCCGGATGCGGTCGGCCATACCTATGCCTCCTTTCATATTGCCGGCAAGGATCAGGCCAGGATATTTTTTTTGGATCTTCTCGATGGCAGCAAAACGGGCACCGCTGTGTATATCGTATTGGGGAATGGCCCGGGGGTGGCGGAACAACCTGATCATATCGGGTACACGATTACCGGGGAATTTCAACATCGCCCGGAACTCCCGTACGATCAGGGCATGGAGCTGTTCGTCTGTTGCTTCAGTCAGTTCCCGTCTGCGCTTGCCTCCGATAAAGAAGGAGAAGAGGGCGCCTTCTTCCGGAGCCTGTTTGTTGAAGCAGGCAGAAGGGAAGAGTATTCCCAGTACATCTCTTTTTTCGCATGACGGTACCAGTTCACTAAAGGCATTAAAACGCAATGGTTCGGTATTGCGTACACCTACACTGGCTTGTACGATGGGTACATATTCGAGGTGGGTAATGGCATCCAGTTCATTCTTATGTACAAAAGGAAGGAGTTCCGGTAATGCGTAGGCTCCGGTTGTGGTAATCACCTGGGGGACAGACACCATAATTTCTTTCCCGGGTATCCGGAAAGTTACCAGCCAGCGGTTATTTTCCGGACGGATCGTGGTATGGGAGGCAGATAAGAATATCTTTTCCCTGCCAATGGCCGCAGCCAGCGCATCGGTCAGGCTGCTCAACCTGCCGCTGGCCGAGAATACTTTTTTAGTGGCCAGTTTATCGCGTTCGGTTTTAGGTTCTTTGGCTTTGGCGATTCCTTCGCGGATAAAGCTGCCATGCTGTTGTTCGAGGTTGTATAACTTAGGAAGGGCATAGCGGGTAACCAGCGTCATTGGGTCGCCGGCATATACGCCTGATATAAAAGGGTCGACCGCATAATCGAGGTACGATTTGCCTAACCGGCGCTTAACCAGTTCGCCTACTGTTTCGTTGGGGTTGGTACCTTTTGCCCGGTACGGTTCGGTAAGGATGCGGAACTTATCTGTAAAACTAAACAGGGGTGTAAACAAGCCACCTACCGGGCCGGAGGGAAGTGCGTGAAAGCGGTTACCTTTCCAGATCAGGCGGCGTTTGGCCTCTTCATGTGCTGTTTCCAACTGGCAGGCAGGTGCCAACAGGTTAAATAGTTCTGCCACTTCGGGGTAGGAGACAGCTCCGGTATTAGGGCCGCTTTCGAAAGTAAAACCTTCTTCACGGAAGGTTCTTATTTGTCCTCCGGTACGGTCGTTGCATTCAACCAGGAATACATTTTTCCCCTGCCGGCTCAGGTGGAAAGCGGCTGTCAGACCGGTAAGCCCGGCACCTATAATTACTACGTCTGTTTGTATGGTATCCATTACTTTTGTTATTATACAGGTTTAGAAAACGTACGGGTAGTCCGGAGCATTAACTTATCCAGTGAGGCGGCTACGTTACGTACAAATAGAGCCCCTTCGGGTGTCATTTCGATATGGTTGTCATCGGCTGTAATCAGTCCGTCGGCTACAAATCCGGCCAGTTTCTGTTCATCGAAGGCAGTAGCTTGTTTAACTTCATCTGCTGTGAGTGCCAGTTTGCCGGCTACTTCCTGCCAGTCCAGCCGGTAGTTGCACATCAGTATTTCGATCACTTCGCGTGTGATCTGTTCTTCTTTCGAGAGTGAGTATCCTTTTACCGTAGCGAATGTATTATTTCAATCCGTTCGATATAATCGTCAATCTGTTTACTGTTCTGGGCATATCCGCCGGCCAGTTGGCTGATGCCGGTTGCCCCGAAGGCATATACCTGGCCGGTAGTGCGGCGGGTACAGTATCCCTGGAAGTTACGGTGAAGTTGTCCTTGCTGCAAAGAGGTATATAATTCATCGCCGGCTTTTACGAAATGGTCGAGCCCGATGGCCTGGTAACCGGCTTCCTGCAATAACTGCGTAGCTGTGCTGAACATCCGGCTTTTTTCTTCTCCGGTGGGTAAACCGGCTTTTTCCAGTATCAACTGCTGTTTGTTTATCCAGGGGACATGTGCATACGAAAAGGTTACCAACCGGTCGGGAGATAAAGAAATAGCTTCCTGTAGGGTGTCGGCAAATGTCTCAGCGGTTTGGTAAGGCAGTCCATAGATAAAATCCATATTGATCTTTACCTGGCGCGAGCGTAACAATTCTACAATCCAGTTGACAGGCAACAGGCTGGGGCGGCGGTTTACCGTTTTCAAAACTTTCCGGTTGAAATCCTGTACACCCAGGCTTATCCGGTTGAATCCGGCATCTGCCAGTCCCAGCCAGTAGGCTTCGTCGAGGTAACCGGGATGGCATTCGACCGCGATCTCCGGCTGTGCAATTTGTGGGAAACGGGTATGCAGATGTTCGTTAAGTTCTTTCAGGTAATACACCGGTAGTGCTGTGGGGCTTCCCCCCTCCGTAGTGGATCTGTGCGATCTGCCG
The DNA here is from genome assembly GCA_021204405.1 of Tannerellaceae bacterium. Lineage (GTDB taxonomy): Bacteria > Bacteroidota > Bacteroidia > Bacteroidales > Tannerellaceae > JAJPZJ01. The sequence continues at coordinate 18,773 of JAJPZJ010000108.1, forward strand.
CGAGGGGTCAAGCAAAGCGGTTACCATCTCTATTTCCTTGTGTACGGCACGGATATAGCGTTTTATCTTTTCTTCTTTCTGCATAGCAAATGAATTGCATCCGCAATAGTGGCAAAGGTGGCGGCAGAAGGGGAGGTGGATATAAAATGACAGGTGAGCGGGCTCTGCCTGGTTGGAGCGTATCACTGCCGTCCGGAAATCTTCGGCTGTAAACTCGTCGGTAAAATAATTAGCCGGCGGATAACTGGTGTACCGCGGGACCGGTTAGTTATATTTTTCCAGCATGCTTGCTTTCATATCTTTTATTCTCCTGTTTTAAAAAGTAATGGTAACGTCTGCTCCGACCTGGAACGGTTTGCCTTTTTGAATAAATGGAATGGTACGCGATTCGAAATAGAAGGCATCGTAACTGGTGTTTGTCAGGTTGCGGCTCCATGCATCTACACGGACGATCCCTTTGCGTACGCCGGCTTTGGCATTAACGGTGCCATAAAAGTTTTGTACGATGTCGTTCCGTTCTGTCCAGTATATTTTACCTGCACCGTTAAATTGGGCTGAAGCAATAAATTGGTCGATCAACTTATTACGGAACAGTTTTGAGTATTGTAATCCTATACTTAAGGTATGACGTGGGGTGTAAGGGATGTAATTGCCTTTATAATTGGTTTCTATAATGGCTCCGTTTTCTTTTTCTTCCTGGATATAATCGCGGAAGGTAGCATGTGTATAGCCATAGTTGATATCCGCTGACAACCCCTGGCAAAGCTGGGCTCGTAGGGAAGCCTCTGCGCCATAGCTTTGGGCTTTGCATGCATTAGCCAGGATACGGCCGTTGCCGCTATTTACAAATTTAGTAAGTTGTATATCACGTACATCCATATAAAAGAGGGTTAGTTCGGCTTCCAGGCGGTTGGAAACTAATTCGCTGCGCACACCGAACTCATAGTTCCAGCTATGTTCGGGTTTGTAGGAGATGGCTTCTTCCAGCTCTTGCGGCTCTCCGAAATCGGGCAGGTTTACACTCATGCCCGGACGGGAGTTCTGTTCAATAAAGTTTTCAACTCCTTGCATGATGTCGTATTGCATCTGCGACTGCATGATATCGGCCGACATTTGTACATTGTAGCCACCGGTTTTATATCCTTTGGCTACAGTGATGTAAGAGAATGTACCGGGTGTACACTGGTATTTAAGGGATACTTTGGGTAAAGCCTGCCAGAAATTCTGATCCAGTTTGCGGTCTATTACCGATTCTTCGTAATATCCGGAAATATCTATTACCGGCATCATGGGGCTCATACTCACACCCATATTCATTTTACCGTTTGAACGGTAATGGATTTTTTGCTTTTCGTAATCAATTCGTATGCCTGCCGTAAGCAATAAACCTTCAGTAAAAAAATTGTTATAGGTGGACTGGTGGAAGAGTGTCAGCCCATACGAAGGGGTATCGAAGTCGGACGGAATATATATTGTTTCATCAAGTATCTGCATGGTTACGGGCATAACACCGCTTTCCTGCAGGTCGTCGAATACTTTTTGCAGGATACCCTGTACACCATCTTCTTTGAAATCCACAGGGCCTTCGGTTTTCACGCTATTGTAGAATCCGAATAGTCCGGCAGACCATTGGTAGTTGCTGCGGGTAGTACTTTTCAGGGCGATCTCTTCGCTGAAAGCTTTTTGCTTTTGTTTCTGGTTAAGTGTAAAGATGGAAAGAGGCTCGTAGTCCTGGTCCATGATCATGTCATCGTCCAGGTACTGGAAGCCTGTAGTGCTACTAACGGTAAACCTGTCGGTTTTGTATTCCAGCAGCAGGTTATTGGCTAGCATGGTACGGGTATAAGAGGAGGGATCGTTGAAGTTGACCGGTTCGGTTTTCCCGGTTTCCGTATTGTATTTCCCGTATGGGAAAGCGCCTTGGCCGGTATAATCAAAAGAGAAGCTGTAGGCCAGGGTCAGGGCAGGATGTATGCGCCAGTCCAGCTTCAGGCGACCTCCGGCCGACTCTTCATTGTCAACCTTTTTCCCGTTATATTCGTTGGTAAAGAAGCCATCGTTCCGGTCGTAATAGGCACTCAGGGAAAGGCTCACCTTTTCGCTTAACTTATTGAAATGGGATGCTTTGGCATGGAAATGGCCGTAATTGCCTCCTCCTACGGATATTTTAGTTCCCTGGTAGGTAAAGGGCGATTGGGTATAGATATTTATAATACCCCCCATCGCATTCCGTCCGTATAATGTTCCCTGCGGGCCACGTAATACTTCAATACGTTGAATATCTGTCAGCTCAAAATCGAAAGAGCTTTTATCCAGGTAGGGCATATTATCTACATACAGGCCGATCGATTGCCCGCTGCTACGTGCTCCGATTCCCCGGATATAGATAGCCGAGGTCAACTTGGCACCATAATCGGGCATATAGAGGTTGGGAACGAATGCACTCAGGTTTTTTAACGACTCGATCTGGCGCCCAGCTACAGCCTGTGGCGAAATTACTGTATAAGAGCCCGGAAAAGCGGTCAGGTTATTGGTCTCTTTTGTGGAAGAGGTAATGACAATCTCATCCACATTATAAGTTTTTATCGTATCATTCGGGTTAGTGTCCGGCTGTTCTGCTTTCATGGGTTGATAGGCAAATAAAAAGCCCGCAGCCAGGGCATAAAAGTAATATTTATTCATGTAAGGAATGTATATTTATTTAGTAATGCAAAGAAACATGAATCGGGAAAAAACAGCAATCACTAGATATAGTGATTTTTAGTAAAACAACCTCTTCTATTTAGTAAGGATTTTAAAACAAAACCTGCATTGTTTCTGTTGATTCTCTATTATTTACAATAGAGCTAGCGTTTAAAAACAGGTATCATTTATGAAACATCAGGTTATATTACTCAGTAAAGATATTACCTCTTCTTTTATAGGCATAAAAGAGTGGAACCCCGATCATATCCATTTATTATTTACAAATGAAACAAAAGCGGTTGCCGAACCTCTTTTTCCTTTATTGCCCGATACCGTGCAGTGTACCTGTTATCTGGTAAAGCCTTATGAGGCTCAGACAGTAATAGATGTTTGCCGGGAGATACAGGAGTCGAATTCGGGTGAGTTTCATTATAATCTTTCAGAAGGTACTAAGGTGATGGCTTTTGCCGCTTTTTCTGTGGTACGGCAATATAATGCAGCCGCTTTCTATGTAACCCAGAAGAATATTTTAATGTATCTGAATGATTTTTCGGAGCGCCGTTTGAAAAGCCACCTGACCAATAAGGAAATCCTGCAATTACATGGTAATATCCTTTTGGGTTATGTGGATATAGATGAACTAACCAATGATGATATTGAAGCATCCGGCCGGATCAAACAGTTTATTGAACAGTATCCGCGTGAGCATTCCCGCCTGCAAAGTTTTTATAATAACCATTGCCAGCGCCGCCTGGAATTGTTGCCACGTTCGAATACATTCCCGAATGGACTGGAATACAGCCAGGAGGCAGGTACATTGATTGTTACCTTAAAAGATGAGGTAATTCTGCACCTGTTGTTACCCAGTGGTTGCCTGCTTTATTTTGATGGCCGCTGGTGGGAGACCCTGGTAGCTAACCAGGTACAGCGTTGGCGGCTGCAACAAGCCTGTGTACCTGAAGTATGGCAAAGTATATTGTTCCATGTGAATGAACATAATACCCATATTAAGAATGAGATTGATATCCTGATCAATAATGGGGAAAAACTGGTTTTTATTGAATGTAAATCCGGAACTGTTACCCAGAATGATATTTATAAAAATGATATTTATAAAGTAGATAGTATCCGTGAAATTTACGGGGGAGATATTTCCAAAGCTATCCTGGCCAGCTACTATCCGGTAAAGGAAGATCTGTTGGATAAGGCAGATAGTTTACAGATCACCTGCTTTGCTCCCGGTTATTTTGCAGAACGGATCAATTTTATAGAGACTTTGCCTGATTGGTTAGACCAGTTGGTAAGGGAATTGCAGTTATGAATTGTTCTGTATATTTATTGTTATCTTTGGGATTATCTTATAGAAGCGGTGCGCTTGTTCCACGGCCGGAGAACGGTTTTGAATATCAATTATGGTATATCAATTGTGATCTGTTTGACGATGTGGAGTGCGGAAGTTACTGTTGAAATATCGTAGTTTATTTCCCCGGATGAGCCATCCGGACTACTATGTCCCAGTAAAGTTGCTTTCACTTGTTTATCGTTTTTATCCAGGTCGATGTCGACATAATAAACAAGTGCCGGTTGTCCACTACCATGTTTTCCGCCGGAATAGAAAGGAGTTCCTTCCGGAGCCTCCGGTGTATAGAATTCATTGAAATCGGTGGAATGGTTGATCTCGATCTTAATCCTGTATTTTTGATAGAAGGGTCTGCTTGCATACTGGTGGTAAAATCTCCACGTGGAGTTGCTCCGGAAGCACCATCAGTAAGCGGTTCTTTTTTAGTAGGCATGTATAGGCCATCTTCATATTGTACTCCCCGTGAATAGCACCAGTGGGGAAGAGCCTCTTTCCGGCGGTTTTCTCCAGCCTGGCGCCAGGATTGATTGGCAATCCGGCTGGTTACGTAGATCATTGTCAGGTAATTGCCTTCCATATCTTCTGCCCAGATAGCGATTTGTGGGGCATTTTGGATCTTTATGCCCATAAACAGCGGAAAGTTGTGTAACCATTCTTCTCCTTTTTCAACTATTATCTTAATATCGCCTTTTTGATATATGGCCGGTTCTTTCCAACATCCGCAGCATATAGAAATAGCCAGGGCTAAACTGGTGGTAAATAGTTTTATCATGATTATTGTTTTTATTTATTTTTTTAATCCATAGATCTACCAGCTTATCCAGACCGTTTTGTAGTTGTATCCAGCCTGCCTCTTCCTGAAGGGGAATACCATTGTAGAAATGGCAGTTTTCCTGAATCAAGGCAAGATAGGTAACGGAGGCGGTTATAAGAGTGGCAATGGGAGCTATTTCTTCCGGGCGGGGATTGACCGGTAAGTTTAGCGACGGTATTTACGATCGATTTCCCTTTTTGTTCGCGTTCCTCCCGTAATTGTTGTATCCATTTATTATTAGTGTTTAATTCCCACCGGTATAACCTGCGCAGGATATCATTATTACGGGTAAGTTCGGCCTGTTGGCGGAGCATGGATTTAATGAAGGTTGGTAATTCTTCTTTACCTGATATTTCGGGTATATAATTAATCCAGAAATCATGCTGTTTGATATAAGTTGTGAGTAACCCTTCCAGTGATTTGAAATAGCGGTATATTAATATTTTAGATACACCTGCACGGGTAGCTACCGCATTAATCTTTACTGCTTCAAAACCTGATTCTGTAATTATTTCTTCTACGGCACTCAGCAAACTTTGTTTGGTTGCTTCTTTATTTTCATTTGTTTTATTATAATGTTACCGATTAGTAACAAAATTATGTTACTAATCGGTAACATCCAAAGATTTTTCTTTTTTTATAAAGAATGTCTTATCAAAAAAATAAAAGAAAGGAGGATAGTGTTTTTATAACAAAAAATATTTTACTTTTTTCCTTTTGTAATGAGTTGATCTTTAACAACACTTACTTCTGGGTAAGTTATTGACTGTGAGGAAACTTATTTTTTTATCCGTTTTTCTGCTCTAGCTTTGCATTCACGTGAAAGATAGGGTAAAATAATAATGAATGATAACATATAGATCATGGAAAAGATAACAATTTATTATTTCTGCAACCGGGAATAGTTTGCAGGCGGCATTGGGAATTGCGGGAAAGAGTGCGGATACGGAATTAGTAGCTATCCGGGAACATGCAAAGGTGCGTGTGCATCCGAACAGCGGGAAAGTAGGTTTTGTATTTCCTGTTTATATGGGTGCGTTGCCGGAGCTGGTGAAGTCGTTTTTACAGGGATTTCCTTTCCGGCAGGAAGTATATTATTCGCAGTTTCAACTTATTATACCTATAAAGGGGTGGCGTTGTCGATAGCCGACCAGCTCTTACGGGAGAAGGGAGTCAGATTACAATATACGAATGCGGTATCTACAGTTGGGATGTGCCTGATGGAATACGAAGTGCGGGCGGAAGACCGTGGTGTTCGCCTGAAAAAGGCGGATGTGCAGATAAGGAAAATTGCAGCGGATATTGCCCGTGGTGTACAAACAAAATCATTCTGTTCTTCACGGTTATTGGCACGGGGACATGAAAAGTTGTTTGATATGGTATTTAAAAATACCTATAAAAAGTTTGTGCTGGAGGACAGTTGTGTAGGATGTGGTAAATGTGTAAAGGTTTGTCCGGCCGGGAATATTGCATTGGCCGGAAAGAAGCCTGCCTGGGGAGTACATTGTATGAGTTGTCATGCCTGCGTACACTGGTGTCCGAAGAATGCTGTGACATTGGGGAAATCGAAAGGGTGGTTAACCTATCATCATCCGGAGATTAGTTTCACAAAACTAGTTGGGATGAAAGATAAATAACCAGATTATTGAAAAGTGGCAATAAAGAAATTATCTTTGTTCGTACCAGATATCTAATTATTATTCTATCATGAAAAAACAAAGTTTTTATCCAATCCTTATTTTGCTGGTATTCTTGCTGCAAAATACTCCTGTTTTATTTGCACAGGGAGGAAAAGTTTTTGAGACTTATACTGTAAAGAGTTCTATCCTGAATATGGAACGTAACTATGCTATTTATCTGCCTCCGGGTTATGAAGATACCGATATGAGTTACCCGGTTTTATATTTATTACATGAAGGAGGGGATGATCATACCGGATGGGTACAGTTCGGCCAGGTACAACATATTGCTGATAAAGCCATCCGGGAAGGGATTGCTGCCCCGATGATTATTGTGATGCCGGATGCAAATACCGGTATCCGCGGATATTTTAATAGTGTGGATGGGGAATTTAATTATGAGGATTTCTTTTTTACGAAACTGATTCCTCATATTGAAAAAACTACCGGGTACGTAGTGAACGGCGTTACCGGGCTGTTGCCGGACTTTCTATGGGTGGCGGTGGGACGATTTTTTATGCTTTGCACCGTCCGGATGTATTTGCTGCTGCCGCTCCGTTAAGTGCTGCTACCGAAAACTGGGATTTAGAGCAGTACCGTAACCGGGTGAAGGAGTCGCAACCGGAAGTAAATGAAAGTCAGATTGAGCAATTTTTTAACCGCCATAGCATAGAACAAATTCTGAAGAGTGCTTCGGAAGAGGAACTGAAAAAGATTAAAGAAATCCGCTGGTATATCAGTTGCGGTGATGATGATTTTTTATATGAAGGGAATAGCTTGATGCATATTCTTTTCCGTAAGAATGAGATCAGACATGAGTACCGTGTAAAAGATGGCGGACATACGTGGAGTTATTGGCGTATGGAATTACCTCTGGTAATGGAGTTTGTTTCCAGGTCGTTTATGCAATATTAAATTTATTTATACTTTTGTAGCTTATATTCTTCGGGGCAGGGTGTAATTCCCTACCGGCGGTGATAGTCCGCGACCCTTCTTTGTTTTTCAAAGAGGACTGATTTGGTGAAATTCCGGAACCGACAGTTAAAGTCTGGATGAGAGAAGGATAGTATACATATTAAACGGATATGAACTTTCATATCTGTAGATAGCTGGTTGCAGTTATCTTGTTTTTCTTTCCAATGGATATACAATTCTGTATAGACCTGCCCCTATTTAGAATAATAATTTAAAAAAATTATTAAACGGGGTTTATTACAATGAAAACGATTAAAGATTTTGGTGCGACCTGCAAAGAACGGGTAGAAAATGCGATTGCAGCTTTCCAGGCGGGAAGAGGTGTATTATTGGTAGATGATGAAGACCGGGAGAATGAAGGGGATATGATTTTCCCGGCAGCTACCATGACTGTCAGCGATATGGCATTGATGATACGGGAATGTAGTGGAATTGTATGCCTTTGCCTTACACCCGGGAAAAGTGAGGCATTAGGTTTATATCCAATGGTAAGCTGTAATACGAGCCGGAACCAGACGGCTTTTACAATCTCGATTGAAGCAAAAGAAGGGGTAACCACAGGGGTTTCTGCTGCCGACCGGATACAGACTATCCGTACTGCTGTGGCAAGACACGCCAAACCTTCCAACCTGGCGCATCCGGGACATGTGTTTCTTTTGACTGCCTGCAGCGGAGGGGTTTTTGAACGGAGAGGGCATACGGAGGGTAGCGTAGAACTGACGAAACTGGCAGGGCTTGGCGAGGCTGCTGTTTTATGTGAGTTGACCAATAAGGATGGAAGTATGGCACGGCTGCCGGAGGTTATTGCCTTTGGAAAGGAACATGGTATGCCGGTTGTCTCGGTAGGGGATATTTATTGGTATCGGTTGTTGAAAGATTCAGTAGTTAAAAAAGGAGTTACGGCACAGCTTCCTATAAAACAAGGAGATTTTATTTCCCTGCCTTTCAAAAAGTTACTCACCATCATCACCCATTCCGTAAGTAAAATCTTCATATTTACTGTTGATAAGCCGGTATAATTCTTCCCGGTTATGAGTCGCTAAAAGTTTTTTAAGTAATGGCGTTTTATATTGGATTGCATGTTCGATTTTACGGGCAATCCAATCTTCACGCCCTTCCTGTGAGGTTCCCGGAATGGCATCTTCAGATGCACGGTACATACCCGCTGCCAGTGTTTCCAATTGTTCGATTGTCATAGTTGGTTTGGTATAAGATAAATTATTTACTTTTCCTGTTCATATAGTTCTTCAATATAGCGAAATGCTTCTTTTGGTGTACGCTGTTCATCCAGCATATCTTCCAGTTGATAGCTATCGCTTTCGATAATCTGGTCGATCTTTTTCAGCCATCCATTCATTTTTATCTTCACGAGGTGAGATGCCGGTAGAAGCATTCGCCTTCCGGTGCAAACTGGCTGCTAATTGCCTTAATTCTTCAAGTGTCATATACTTTATTTATTTGTATATAACAGGGTAGCATAAAAAAGGGTTATATTTTCTTCAGTTTAATTTCTTCTTTATCTATATATTTCGAAAACTTAAAGGCAGGCATACCAAGTGCCATACCTGCATGGATCGTTCCTTCAATACCCAATAGTTCATTGAAACGGCCTTTTTTATCTTCATCAATAGCACGGCATACAAAACCTGTGTAAAACTGTGAAACGCCTAAGGCTTCTGCCATCAATGAGCCATTCTGGTAAGCCAGGTTGCCATCTATTTTTCCATAATAGGCATGTTCTTTAGGTGAATGGATAAAAAGAAGGGCGGTCGCTCCACGCAAAATAGGATCTTTTCCTGCCTTTACCATCGATACTAACGCACCGAGGCGTCCTATCATTTTATAAGTATCAGGCATAATGCGGGTTACTAATGCCTTAACGACCGGCCGGTTAATATTCTTCATCTTTTCATCGAACACATCAACCGTTAACTGAATGATCTGTTTTAGTTTTTCCGGATCCGTTATTAAAGTAAATGCCAACTCTTGTTTATTGCTGGCGGTAGGAGCGCGGTGAGCAGCTTCAACAATTAGGTCGAGTAAACCTTCCGGTACAACCTGCTTTGAGAAGGCACGGTTAGAACGCCGGGATTTTATCAATAACATTAGCTGGTCGGGGGCCGGCAGATTATCGTGGTCGATACCATGTACCTTCTCCGGCGGAAAAATAGCATGTTTTACAGAATCTGTAGGACATATAGCCACACAATGCCCACACCGGATACAGTTCTCCCGGTTATGTACTTTCACTTCTTCTCTGGCTTTGGATTGGATAAAGATGTGAGCCGGACAAATCCGTACACATTTCCCACACTTAATACACGTAGTATAATCGATATCTAATGTAAATGTCATAATTCATTATTTATTTGATGTATTCCTAATAACAAGACTAAAGCTCACTTCATTTTGCGGGCAGTTATATGAAAGCACCCCTGCTTCCGTTCATGTTTTACATAACATCGTTCTTCCCGCTGCAGATCACGTAATACCATTGCCAACACCATTTTCAGGCGGTCATTGTCTATATTTAATGTATCTTTTTCATCTATTTTAGTATAACGAGCCCAGGAAACATCGAAAGTCGTTCCGTATAAATGGGCAGAGTTAGATGAGGAGTTTATATTAGATTTTTGTAAATCTTTAATATCATCACTGGTACGGGTAACACTCGTCACCTTAACTTTATATAAGGAAGCATTATGGTTTTTAAGTAAATCCTGGAAATTTTTTCCTATATCTTCCAGTAATTGAGCAGCTTCAGGTACCAGGTAAGGGATAGAATGCGTTAACTTCTCAACCTCATAATATTTATTAGTTTTAATCTCCTTCATTTTACGCGAGGCATGTCCGGCGGCTTCCCGTGATGGTACCGGCTTAATACCTATCTTTGCCGCTTCTTCGAGATGAAGGGCATTCAGGTCGTTGAAATCACGATTATAACTACCGTTATACCATATTCTTTTTAATTCGCCCCGTTTTTCCTTTTTACAGGCTGTAAACGGCAGGCACAGGCAGAAGGCCAGCAAAAACAATAAGTAGGATGTACTTGTTTTCATTCGTGATATTCTTTTTATTGGTAGACAAAAATAGTGAAATCAACCTTATAAAAAATAGGAAAGTGTATATCAAAAGAATGAGAATATTACTACTTTTACCATCTTAATAATATGCTATCCCGTAGAGCTACGATTAGCTGTCTCTGAACAAATTAAAGTAACGCTGCGGGGGCATGCCTTAAAGCTGCGGGGGCATGCCTTAAATATGATGAAGGAGAAAGAATGATAGAAAGAATATATATTCTTGAAAATGTTGATCCGGTAATTTTCTACGGAGTGAACAATGCCCATATGCAACTGATCAAAACATTGTTCCCCAAACTACGTATTGTTGCCAGGGGCAATGTGATGAAAGTTATTGGTGATGAAGCTGAATCGGAGCTTTTTCTGAAAAAAATAAGAGAGATCGAGAAATATTGCGAGGAGTTTAATACCCTCAGTGAGGATGTGATCGTGGATATTATAAAGGGAAAAGAGCCTGTTGCAGTTAAACAGGATAACCTGATCATCCATGGTATGAATGGAAAAGCGATTGTAGCCCGTACTGAGAACCAGCAATTACTTGTAAAAGCATTTGAAGAAAACGATCTGTTATGTGCTATCGGTCCTGCTGGTACAGGAAAAACATTTGTTGCCATAGCACTTGCGGTAAAAGCATTAAAAAGTAAGCAGGTACGGAAAATTATCCTGAGCCGCCCGGCAGTCGAAGCAGGGGAGAAACTGGGTTTCCTGCCTGGTGAAATGAAAGATAAACTCGATCCATATCTACAGCCATTATATGATGCCTTGCAGGATATGATACCAGCGACGAAACTGAAAGAGTATATGGAAAATAACGTGATCCAGATTGCTCCCTTAGCTTATATGAGGGGACGTACCCTTAATGACGCTGTAGTTATCTTAGACGAGGCACAAAATACAACACCTCACCAGATCAAGATGTTTCTTACCCGCCTGGGTGCCAATGCCAAGATGATCATCACCGGCGATGTAACCCAGATAGACCTTCCCTCTACCACCATATCAGGCCTGGTACAATCTATGCAAATCCTGAAAAATGTAAAAGGAATTGGCCGGATCGAATTCAATAAAAAAGATATTGTACGCCATAAACTGGTACAACGTATCGTAGAAGCATATGATAAGTTTGATGCCAAAAAGAAAAAAGAGGCCCGGGAATTGCATGAAGGCAGGGGAAATAAAAATGAATCAACTGAAAAACAAACTAAAATAAACAACCGTAATGAAGAAGGCATTAGTTAGAACAGACTTCAACTTTCCAGGTCAGAAAAGTGTATACCACGGCAAAGTACGTGATGTATATAATATTAATGACGAGGTATTGGTAATGGTTGCTACCGACCGTATCTCGGCTTTCGATGTGGTATTGCCTGAAGGAATTCCTTATAAGGGACAAATGTTAAACCAGATTGCTGCGAAATTCCTGGATGCAACAGCCGATATATGCCCGAACTGGAAGATGACATCGCCCGACCCAATGGTTACAGTAGGTGTACAATGCGAAGGTTTTCCGGTTGAAATGATCGTACGTGGTTATCTGTGTGGTAGCGCATGGCGTGCCTATAAAAGCGGTGTCCGTGAGATTTGTGGAATAAAACTTCCGGAAGGCATGAAGGAAAACCAACGTTTCCCCGAACCCATTATTACCCCGACCACCAAAGCTGCCCTGGGTGCGCACGATGAGGATATTTCCAAAGAGGATATCTTAAAACAAGGATTGGTTTCGGAAGAAGACTACGCAATTCTGGAAAAATATACGATGGAATTATTCCTACGTGGCACTGAAATTGCGGCTCAACGCGGACTGATCCTGGTAGATACTAAATACGAGTTCGGGCACCGTGACGGTAAAATTTACCTGATCGATGAGATCCATACCCCCGATTCATCCCGTTATTTCTATTCAGATGGTTATGAAGAACGTTTTAATAACGGCGAACCCCAGAAGCAGCTTTCAAAAGAGTTTGTCCGTGAATGGCTGATGGAGAATGGCTTCCAGGGAAAAGAAGGCCAGACTGTTCCTGAAATGACCCCGGAGATTGTAGAAAGTATCAGTGAACGTTATATCGAACTTTTCGAACATATTACCGGGGAAAAATTCGTTAAAGGTGATACAGACAATCTGGCTGAACGGATTGAAAAGAATGTTACCGGATATCTTCAAAACAGATAAAAAGGATGGGATACGGTTCGGAAAAAATATTGCCTTATAACGAAAATGAAAATAAGGGAACTCAGGTAAAACGTATGTTCGATGAGATCGCACCGACTTACGACCCGCTGAACCGTATCATCTCTTTGGGCTTGGATAAAGGATGGCGCAGGAAAGGTATAGCCTTCCTGAAACCTTTCTCTCCCCAAAAGATATTAGATATTACTACAGGTACAGGCGACCTGGCGATCAGTATGGCAAAAAAACTACGGCCGGAACAAATCACCGGAGCCGACCTTTCGGAAGAAATGATGAAAATAGGCCGGAGAAAAGCCGAAGAGGCCGGATATGGGAAAGTCATCACCTTCGAACAACAGGACTGTACCGCCTTAACCTATCCGGACAATAGCTTCGATGCAGTTACTGCCGCATTCGGCGTTCGTAACTTTGAACAAATAGAAACCGGACTTGCCGAAATGTACAGGGTGATAAAGCCCGGAGGACATATCATGATCCTTGAGCTTTCTGCTCCCGGCTATTTCCCAATGAAACAGTTGTATACACTTTATACAACTACAATTTTACCTTTGGTGGGACAACTAATTTCCAGACAGAAAACAGCTTATAAGTATTTACCCGAATCAATCCGTGTAGTTCCTCAGGGACAGGTCATGGCCGGTATCCTGCGGAAATGTGGGTTTACAGAGGTAAAAATACGTACTTTTACTTTTGGGGTCTGTTCACTTTATACAGGAAAAAAATAACAACAATCTACGACGATATATGAAAAAATATGGCTTACTTGGTTACCCGCTTTCACACTCCTTTTCCAGAAACTACTTTAATCAGAAATTTGAAGCGGAAAACATTGATGCAGCATATGTAAACTTTGAGATACCTGACATCAAAGAAATTAAAAACGTGCTGAAAGAGAACCCTGATTTGTACGGGTTAAATGTGACTTTACCCTATAAAACCCAGGTGATTCCTTTTCTGGATGAACTTGATGAGGATGCCCGCCAGATCGGTGCGGTAAATGTGATCAAATTTGCAAAAGGCCGGTTCGGTAAGAAGAAACTGGTTGGTTATAATTCCGATATTATCGGTTTTAAACAATCGATCGAACCTTTTTTAAAACCTTCTCATCAGAAAGGACTTATATTGGGTACAGGCGGTGCTTCAAAAGCAGTATTCCACAGTTTAAAGCAACTGAATATCACACCAACGTATGTTTCCCGCCAGGAGAAAGACCTCTGCCTTACGTATGAACAGCTTACTCCAGAAGTAATGAAGGAATATACAGTGATCGTAAATACTACACCGGTTGGCATGTACCCTAAAATAAATGATTGTCCGGATATTCCTTACGATCTGCTTACTCCCGGCCATTTGTTGTACGATCTGTTATATAACCCTGATACAACTTTGTTTATGAAAAAGAGTGCAGCGAAAGGAGCTACTGTAAAAAATGGTCTGGAAATGTTACTTTTACAAGCTTTCGCAGGCTGGGAAATCTGGAATAAATAATTTTAATAAACTTTTTATTCACTCCAGGTCAGGGCAAATCCGGGAGTAAGAAGAAAGTGTAACCAATAAGTATGTTGCAGGGAAGTGAAGGTTTCTTTAACCTTGACTTTTCCCGGAGCTGCATATTGGATGGAAGAGATATGTAAATCTTTCCGGAAATCAATCCCTTCCCGTCCCAGCATTTTGAATAAGGTCTCTTTAGCCGACCAACACAGCAGTGCATATGCTGCTTCCGTGCACGTGGTTGTTAAAGCCAGTTCTGCATCGTTCATAAACCTGCGGCGTATTTTAAAAGCCCGGTGACTGTAGCATTCAATATCAATACCGGCTACATCATAATTCGATACTAATATCGCTACATATCCTTTTGTGTGTGAAAAACTGATCGTTCCCGGATAACCCGCTATATAAGGAGCTCCGTTAGCCTTATAGGAGACAGGCAACTCTTCTTCCAGTAATTCTTTTAATAAGACCCGGCATGCCAGCCACTCACAGCGGCGTTTCTCTATAAGAAATTGTTGCAAGGCCGGTTCATACCAAGCGGGATGGGATAAAAGGGTCAGCAATTCTTCCGAAGACTCTTCTAACTTCCATACTCCCATTACCGGATTCTTTTGCTTGAATAATAAGGGCATACTTATTTCCAGTTAAAAGTTTGGATCAACTCTATAATATCTTTCCTTATATAATTTGTAACAGGCGCCAGTGAGTCGGCATTCGGTGAACAATTATAATACATGGCACCCCGGAAAAAATGTTTCTGCCTGTCGGTGATCAGGAACTGAACCGGTGATGCCGATTCGCCATCCAGCAGAAAAAGGGTAGCATATACGCTCCGCTCCGGGTCACTGTATTCCTGCTCATGGACACGGTGAACCTGCCGGGCCTGCCGCAACACCAGTTCACGCGACTCCGCTTCCACCTCTTCCAACGAGGAGAAATTCAATGGAAAATAACTACAATAGATCTTGACGGCCAGCTCCGGATAAGATAGGTTCAACCAGCCGGTAAGGCTATCCACCGGAGGAATTTCAACAGTGGCCTGCCGGGATACATCAAAAGTATAAGGAAGCTCTTCCAATAAGAAAGGTTGGTAAACGGCCTCGGCCGGCTCAATGCGAAAATATCCTTTGGGCTTAGGAGTATAATCTACGCAACCAGTATAGATTACTAAAATTATAAAGAAGAATAACCCATATAGCGTACGCATAGTTTCTCCCTTCTACTATTTATTATCTGTCTCCGGATCGATTTTATTAAACTTTACCTTGAGGATACGGCGGTTGTCCATTTCCAATATCTGGAAAGAACAGTTATTATATTCTATAACCTCCCGGCGGCGAGGAAAATCTCCTTTAATTTCCAGCAATAAACCAGCCAGGGTATCTACATCGTCGGTTAATTTGCCAAACGCAGACTCATCTTCACCAGTTATCCGGAAAAAGTCATTCAATGATATCTTAGCCTCAAAGATCAGGCTACCATCAGCCATACGGATAAATTGCTTTTCATCTTCATCGTATTCATCAGAGATATCACCCACAATTTCCTCGAGGATATCCTCCATGGTAACAATGCCGGAAGTACCACCGAATTCATCCACTACAATAGCCATATGGATCTTATTGGTACGGAATTCTTCCAACAGGTCGTCGATCTTTTTGGTTTCCGGCACAAAATAGGCTGGCCGTATAAGGCTTTGCCAGCGGAAGGTATCCGGTTTGTCAATATAAGGTAAGAGGTCTTTGATATAAAGGATTCCTTTAATATTATCCTGTGAACCGGCATACACCGGAATACGGGAATATCCTGACTGGATAATGAAATCAACCACAGCACGGAAAGAAGTTTTGATATCCAGGTCTTCCATATCCAGCCGCGAAGTCATAACCTCACTGGCTGTCTTGTTATAAAATTTGATGATCTCTTCCAGCATCTCCTTTTCTTCCGGCATTTCCGTAGACGTAAGTTCCAGGGCTTTAGAGAGTTCATCCACCGAAAGATCATACTTCTTTTTACGTAACGCTCTGTTGATCAAAGAGGTGGAAGTAACCAATACGTTAGATAACGGACGGCATATCTTTTCCAGTAAGTTCAGCACAGAAACAGAAGCCCTTACAAAACGCAACGAATTACGCTGGGCATAGATCTTAGGCATTATTTCCCCCATCAATAATAATAAAAAGGTTAATGCCACCGTTTCCAGCACAAAGCCCAGTACAGGAACTGCAGAGAAGTTGATCCAGGAATGGATCGCATAAGTACAAAGCATCACCACCGCAACATTCACAAAATTGTTGACGATCAAAATGGTGGCCAGTAAATATTCCGAACGGTCAAGCAACCGTCTGATCAAAGGATCGGAAGGGTTATTTTCTTCTTTTATATCATTAATATCGGCCGGGGTCAATGAGAAAAATGCGACCTCCGATGCCGATATAAATCCGGATGCAATCAATAACAGGAAAGCAATACCCAGGGCAACCAAAGGCCCTGTCGTTAATCCGTTTACTATTACGTCATTAAATAATCCGGATATAAAATAGTCTGAGTCCAAGGGGAACCGTATTAATTAAACAATATCAGAACGGAAGGTCATCCGCACTGCTCGTATCTGTAAATGCCGTATCCTGCTGCCCTCCGGGTTGCTGGAAGTAAGCAGACGGTTGTTGAGTCTGTTGGGATTGCTGGGTAGCTGTGTTAGTCGTGGAACCATCCTGCGGACGACTACCTGTACTATAGAACTCTACACGGTCGGCATGAATTTCGGTTACATACCGTTTCACTCCGGCCTGGTCGTCATACGTACGGGTACGGATCTTCCCTTCCACATATACACCCGATCCTTTTTTGACCCACTTCTCAACAAAAGAAACCAGGTCACGTCTTACCACTATATTATGCCATTCGGTACGTTCGGGAACTTCCGTCCCATTCGACAACCTGTAACCTCTTTCGGAAGTTGCTACCGGAAAGTTGGCTACAGCAGCTCCACTATCAAAATAACGTACTTCAGGATCACGTCCTACATTTCCAATCAATATAACTTTATTCAGCGACATACTCTATATTTCTATATTTTTCCTAAACTACAAAGAAACATAAATTCAATTACTTTGCCAAGTTTCCACTATGAAACTCTTTTAATTTCTCCAAATAAATATGTATAAGTCGGGAGACAGCAAACTTATCCAGTTCTTCCCGTTTCACAGGCAGGTAAGTATCCAATTCCGGACCGGATTTTTCGATGGTTACCCGGTAGAATGAGGCATACAATATCTGGTGAGAAAGCACATGTTTGATATGGCTGGTATCTACTGTTAGCTCCACCTTTCCACATCCTTCAAACAGTTGGCGGAAGTTTTCGGTTTGCTGTAACGCTAAAAGATCGCACGGTTGGTTGGTTTCGATAAGGGGAAATTCATACAACCCTTCCCAGATATCCCCTTTCCCGCGGCGATTCAGGTAAATAGTATCGCCATTTATTATATATAGATAATGAAAATACCGGTTGCGGGTTTTTATCTTATTTTGTTTAACCGGGTATTGCTGTACCGTATGGGAAAGAAAAGCCATACACTGCTGCTGAAGCGGGCAGAACATACAGGCCGGATTTTGTGGAGTACATTGCAAAGCCCCAAATTCCATAATGGCCTGGTTATGCAAACCGGCAACAGCCGGGTCCATCACCAACGAAGCCAGCTTTGTAAACTCCTTTTTCCCGGCTCCGGTATCGATCGGAGTAGGTAAAGCAAACAACCGGGCTAATACGCGGAATACATTCCCGTCGACAACCGGATAGGGCTAGTTCCAGACAAAGGAGGCGATAGCCGCTGCCGTATATTCGCCAATCCCTTTCAGCGATAAAATATCTTTATAGGTATGAGGGAAATTACCCCCCCCGAACTTCTCCATGATCATTTTAGCTGCTGCATGCAAATTACGGGCCCGGCTATAATACCCTAACCCCTGCCAATACTTCAATACCTCATCTTCACTGGCCGATGCCAGCGAAGCAACATCCGGAAAACGTCCGGTAAAACGATAAAAATAGTCCATTCCCTGGGCAACCCGTGTTTGCTGTAAAATAACTTCCGATATCCATATAATATACGGGTCTGATGAGTGCCGCCAGGGCAGATCGCGTTTATGCAGCTCATACCAGTCTATCAATATATGGCTTATTATCAAATCTTTTTTATTTACGGTTTCATCCATGCTTAGTGTATCCATATCCTATTAACAATGCAAACTTACACACATATAACAGATTATAAGAAATCTTTTTTATAAAAATAAGCATGAAAACTTTTCCCACTTAAATAAAAAGCTATATATTTACATTTTTAAAAATTAAAAGGTCTATATCAATTAATTAATTCAAATACAGACATGACTAAAGCAGATATTGTTACTGAAATCTCAAAAAGTACCGGAATTGACAAACAAACGGTATTAGCAAGTGTAAAGTCTTTCATGGATATTGTTAAAACATCCTTAGCTCAGGGTGAAAATGTTTACCTGAGAGGTTTCGGAAGTTTTGTTATTAAGAAAAGAGCCCAGAAAACTGCACGTAATATTTCTAAAAATACTACGATCATTATTCCGGAGCACAATATTCCAGCTTTCAAACCTGCAAAAACTTTCCTGAACGAAGTAAAGTAATTAATAATCATACGTTAAATTAAAAAATTCTACAAACAATGCCTAGCGGAAAAAAAAGAAAAAGACATAAAATGTCTACGCACAAGCGCAAAAAGAGACTTAAAAAGAATAGACATAAGAAAAAATAATTCAGTCTATTGACAAACTCTGGAAGAACAAACTTAACAAGGAACCTTTTAAGTTTGTTCTTTGCGTATTACTCAGGTTCAATTTATAAAAAATGAATAGTGAATTAGTTATCGATGTTCAGCCTAAAGAGGTATCTATCGCTGTATTGGAGGATAAAAACCTTGTAGAGCTTCATAAGGAAGCGCGCAATGTATCGTTCTCGGTCGGAGATATTTACCTGGGTAAAGTTAAGAAACTTATGCCGGGGCTAAACGCTGCATTCATTGACGTTGGATATAAAAAGGACGCATTTCTTCACTACCTGGACTTAGGTCCGAATTTCAATACCCAGCAAAAGTTCCTCAGGCAGGCACTCGACGGGAACAAAAAATTCCCGGCTATTGCTAAAATCCAGATCGATCCTGAAATCGAAAAAGACAGCAGCATCAGTAATGTGCTTAAAGCAGGACAAGAGGTATTGGTACAAATTGCCAAAGAGCCGATATCGACCAAAGGCCCGCGGCTTACTTCCGAACTTTCATTTGCCGGAAGATTTATCGTTTTGACACCTTTTGCCGATAAGGTATCTGTTTCAACCAAAATTAAATCAGGCGAGGAACGCGCACGTTTACGCCAATTGATCCAAAGTATCAAGCCGAAGAATTTTAGTGTAATTGTCCGTACTTCAGCAGAAGGAAAACGTGTGGCAGAGCTCGACCATGAATTAAAGACATTAGTTAAACGCTGGGAGGATAATATCACCAGATTAAGTAAAGCCAAGGTGCCGGCCCTGATCTATGAGGAGAGTGGACGTGCCGTAGCGCTTTTACGTGATATTTTTAGTCCTTCCTTCCAAAACATCTATGTAAACGACGAAAGCGTTTATAACAGTGTTCGCGATTATGTAAGTTTAATTGCTCCCGGCCGTGAAAATATTATACATAAGTATACCGGTGAGCTTCCGATCTTTGATAATTTCGCAATCACAAAGCAGATCAAGTCGTTGTTCGGACGAACTGTAACTTATAAAAGTGGTGCCTACCTGATCATTGAGCATACCGAAGCTATGCATGTGATAGATGTAAACAGTGGTAACCACTCGAAAAGAAGTGATGCCCAGGAAAAAACCGCTATCGATGTGAATATGGCTGCCGCCGATGAAATTGCCAGACAGTTACGCTTGCGCGATATGGGTGGTATTATTGTGATAGACTTCATTGATATGTCGGAGCCCGCTAACCAGCAGAAGTTATTCGAACATATGGCTAAAGCCATGGCTGGCGACCGGGCCAAACACAACATCCTGCCTTTAAGTAAATTCGGTTTGATGCAGATCACCCGCCAGCGGGTACGTCCGGCGATGGGCATTACTACATCCGAAACCTGCCCTACCTGTTTCGGCACAGGTAAAATAAAACCCTCCATCCTGTTTACCGATAGCCTGGAAGGAAAAATAGCATGTTTAGTAAATAAACATCATGTGAAGAATTTCGCCCTGCATGTACATCCATATGTTGCAGCGTTCATTAATCAGGGATTTATCCCGTTAAGTTTGAAATGGAAATTGAAGTACTCCTGGAGTATGAAAATCATTCCCGATCAGAGTCTCTCATTTATGGAATATAAATTTATAGATTCCGACAAAAATGAGATCGACATGATGGAAGAAAAAGAAATGCAATAGAAAAACTCCGGAGCCAATCACTCCGGAGTTTTTTTTAATGAACTATCTACTTATTGGGATGTATATTTTTGGGATGTATATTTTTCGCAGGGAAAAAGTTTTGTTTTCGCAGGGAAGTATGTTCATTTTCCCAGAAAAATATTTTATCTTTTCTACCTATTTTCTGACATCTGCCGGTACACACTTCTATTTACCGGATCGCTTCTATCAGCCGCGCCATATCTTCCGGATAAACATCGCCAATATTACCAATACGGAAGGTTTGTGCATCTGATATTTTTCCGGGATAGATCACAAATCCTTTCTTTTTTAATCGCTCATAGAACTCCACAAAGTCAAACGACTCTGCCGGATACAAAAACGACGTGATGATAGGCCCCTGTAATTCATCAGGCAAAAGCGTACAATAACCTAATGAACGCATGCCTTCCACCAATACCCGGTGATTCTCTTTATAACGCTCATATCTTTCAGCTACTCCTCCCTCTTCTTTCAGCTCCTGTATAGCCTGGTAAAAAGCACGCACAACATGTGTAGGAGAGGTATAACGCCATTTACCCTTACCCTTTTCCATAGCTTCCCACTGGTCGTAAATATCCAGTGAAAGCGAACGTGCCACCCCTTTGCATTCCATTAATTTAGCCCGGTTGGCAATAATAAACCCAAAGCCAGGAACCCCCTGAATACATTTATTGGCACTGCTAACCAGGAAATCAATGCCCAGCTTCTCCATATCAATTGGGATTCCTCCGAACGTACTCATGGCATCTACAATAAAAGTTATATTGCGTCCGGCTAACACACCGGCTACCTCTTCTATGGAGTTAACCAGTCCCGTAGTAGTCTCGCCATGTACCATCGCCAGGTGGGTGGTACCCGGATATTCCGATAAGGCCCGGCGAGCCGTTTCTCCTGTGATCTGTTCGGTTTCGTGGAGTGAGATAAGCCGGTAATTTAATTTATAATAAGAGGCAATCTCTCCCATCCGGTCGCCATAAGCTCCATTGGCAAGTATTAACAACTGGTCTTCCGGCTTAACGGTAGCCCCTAAAGTAGCTTCCACACAATACGTTCCGCTTCCCTGTAACAAGACACTTGTATAGGTTTTTTCATCCAGTCCGGCTATGGCCAGTAATTCCTGCCTGATTACCGTTACAATATCTTCATTATAATCTTTATCCCAGGTACACCAATCCTGAAGCATGGCCTCCCTTACAGTTTGCGAAGTACTTAAAGGACCCGGTGTTAACAAAAGATAGTTTCTCATGGCTGCTTAAAAAGATAGTTTCTCATGGCTGCTTATTTTTTAGTTGCTGGTTAATCTGTTCTATGCAGGCGGGTAATTCACGGATAGAGTCGAGCACATAAGCAGCTCCGGCATTATACATGCGGGTGCGTACCTCTTCCATCCGTATTTGAAGCTGTTCCGGGGAAAGGGCATTTGTCTCTGCCTCCGTCAATCCCATTTCGTTACTTCCCAGGATAACCCCTATACTCCATACCTTAGCATTTACACCTTCTTTGATATCGGCTATTGTATCACCTACTTTTACTACCTGCTCTACCGAAGGGATAGCCAGCCCGATCATATTCTGGTAAATCATATAAGGAGCCGGCCGGCCCGCCGGTAAATGATCGGGTGTAACCAGCTTGTCAACCGTATACCCTTTTGCCGCCGCACCCGGTTGTACTACATCCATCATAGCCTGTGTATAACCGGTAGTAGAGCCAATCTTAATACCGTTGTTACGTAACTGTTGCAAGGTATCTATCACATAGGGGATAGGACCGGTAAAATCAGTCAGTGAGTCAAACAGATGTTTCTCAAAGCGCAGGTACATCTTCTGCACATCCTGCTCATTCCATGCACGGCCATATCTATTTTCAAAAGAAGCATTTACTTCCGGCATTTGTAAAATAGCCCGTATATGGTCTATTTTAAGTAATCCCATGGGTGCACGGGCCTGGCCGGTTGTGATATCAATCCCTCTCTCTTCTTTAAAAACTTTGATAAAAGCATTAAGCGGAGCAAAGCAACCATAGTCGACAGCAGTGCCGGCCCAATCCATAATTACACATTTAATTTCGCACATTGTTATTTATAGTTTAAGTTATATTTTGTCTTTTCAGATAGTGGTATAAGCATTGTTATTCACAGGCTTTTCCTGTTCCAGCGGCACAGCATGCGGATATTCTTTGCGATAACGTTGTTGCAGGTAAATAAACGAGAAAAGAAAAGAAATAAAACAGATAATACCTACGTAGCCAGCCATCTGGTTATAGAAATAATTCCAGTTTACATCTGGATTGAAAAACTCTTTCATTACCAACACGATCACTGTGCCGGCATAGCCCAGGAAATCATTTAAGGCAATGAAAAATCCTACATTTCCCCTGATCTTAAAGCAGGCAATAAACCGGTCAAAGAAGATCGTCCGAAAAGTAAGGTAAGCCATATACAGGCAAAGGCTCTGTATAAACAGCCAGGTAACCAGGCTCAGCAGCAACGTCTCATTCCTGAACGAAATGAAAGACATTACCACCATACCGGCCATAATAAGAAGAAGTAATATATTGAGGACTCTAAGGTTATCTCTTACAAATACCATTAATCCGAAAATTGCCAGGATAATAAGGGTTACAATGCTATCTATCTGTGCAAACAACCACGAAGAATAGCCGGAGATATCAATGATATTTACCAGGAAATCCTCTTTGATATCCCGCAATACCACTAATAAAACATTGGCTACAAAAAGCAATGTCAGGAAAGGTATAAAATTGCGGAAGAGTTGCCAGCGTTGTTCTTTATTTAATGTCTCCCTTTCTGATTTGCAGGCAATATCTTCTGCCGACGGATGCGGCAGGCGGGTGAGCAGGTAGCCCAATAAAGCCAGTAAAGGTACCGCCAATCCACCAATTAAGGCCGGCATCCAAAAAGGACTTACTCCCAATACATCCATCACATACAGCCCTGCCGATTTAGCCGTACCCGAACTAACCACCATACTTACTCCCATCAGGCTGGCCAGTATATCGGTTAAACGCCGCCCTTCCAGGAAGCTGAACAGGATTCCCCACATACACCCTAAAGACAAGCCATTAAAGAACATGGCAAGTACGTTCCACGGTGTAGGCAATAAGCCAAAAAATACCAGCGACAGCTCTGCCGCAACAGCAGAAACCAGTATAAATTTAAGCCGGTTCTCTTTTTTAGTTCCGAAATGAGTTTAATTCTACAAACTTAGATATTACATATCCGAATATCTGGATGATAGTTACCACCACTTTATAATCCATCCCCAGTATCTCCATGCCTTCAAAGGAGGCTGCGGTGAAAGGTTTACGTAACGCATATACCAGGGAATAAGAGAGAAGTGCTGCACCACCGGCCCAAAGAATAAAAAGCAGGTCGTGTAGCGGTTTGCTTACCGGAGCGGATGTTTTTTCCATTTGTTTCATACAGAGGAGATCTATCTGGTTTTCGGAGCAAAAGTACACGGCCTATATTACAGCCGTATTACTGAAAACATAAATAATCAAAATTCATATAAACCTGGTAATCATATCTTTATTTATTAATATTTATGTAACATATATGCAATACCAATGAAATCCTTTCCCTTTTATAAAAACAAATGAGGGCGAATGTCTCAAAAAATCCTGATTAGTTCCCCGCGAAGGCGGGGAGCGCAGAGGAACAGGCGGTATAAGTTACAAAAAGAGAGATACAAACCTGTTCTTTTGCCATCTCCGATCAAGTCCCGGGGCTATTAAATTCTTTTCCAAACTTTTGATATTTTACTTGCGCCTGATACCTTGTAAGGCCTTAAAGCAATCGGGAAGACCGGCCCTGGTCAATAGCTTAAGGTTGAGCCAACAGCGATACCCTGAAAGGGTGTAAAGCAATAGCCCAGGGTTGAGTGAACGTAGTGAACGGTACCCTGGGTAAGCAGATAATAAATCGAAAACCCTGTAAGGGTTTCATTTCTACCCTAAGGAGTTTTCCCCGGTCCATAGGCAACCCGCTGCGGGGTTGAAATAATACACACTTGTAACCCAGGGTATCGCTCGCTCTGCTCACTTAACCCTGGGTTATTGCTAAATCCCCAGCGGGGATTACCATTGGCTCAACTTTAGGCTATTGGCCAGGATCAATTTTCGATTGCCCGAATTCCTTTCACGGATATGTTTATAAAAAAACAGAGGTATCAGAGAACTTAACAGCTCTGGGATCAAGTCCGGGAACACTTCGTTGGGAAAAATTGCAGGATACAGTGGCTACACTAATAAGAAAAGGTTACATATGCCACTGTTCCTGCAACGGGAGATATAGTATCAGTCAATCATGTTATTTACCGGTACTCATCACGCCTGAATCAGAGTCGGCATTATGAATCTTTTTACCTCCGGAACTATACGAGCGCCCGAATGAGAAATTATACGAGAACTGGACCATAAACATACGGGAACTTTCGTTGATATACATTTTCTTTAATGATTATCCGCATAATGTCCTATTATAAATTCTGGATTTGAAGTCGGAGT
>JAJPZJ010000026.1 GCA_021204405.1 Tannerellaceae bacterium
ACATTCATATGATGTTCAATAAATCAACGGACATTATGCGGATAATCATTATATACAAAACAGCGAACATATAGGCAAAGAGAAAGTGGAATCAAATGGTTTTTGAGCTTTTGAATACATGTATATTTCTCTCCTCATAGTAATTTGCCGGTTTTTTCAGTCACCAGTCACACTCACCAAGTAAGTATTTTATATTCAGCATATTAACGGGCAAAAACAGCGTGACTGAAATATCAGACAAATCATTAGGGGGAGATTACATTCCCGGCTGGCCGCCCCCCCTGGTTTTCACCTCCCTGTACATCGTCATTCCGGATACCGCGCTGTACCTTTTTGATCGTATCTTTCATGCTTCCGAAACGGTAAGAGATATTGATCCGGAATTCGCACATATTCCAGTGGTTTATACCGAAAATAAAGAAAGAGGGGTCGGTGGTGGTATACTCTGATTTCTGGGTTTTCTGGAATGGATTGTTGCATGACAGGGAGATGGTCATATTCTTTTTCAACAGGTCTTTGTTGATTGTAAAGCTGTTGAAATAGAAAGGAGCGCCTTTTCCCTGTAATTGGATCCAGGGCGAGAAGTAACCGCCATTTATATTCAGCCTGAAATCTTTTGGGAAATTAAACTAGCTTCCTACAAATATACGTCCGCTGAATCCGCTGTTGGCCATATCGGTGCTTTCGCTTTTCAGGTCGGCATAGTCTACGCCTCCGTTGGTATAGATACGGAAGAATTGCGAGGGAGTCCAGTTGGCATACAAAAACATACCGGTATTCCTGCGTTTGGCGATATTGCCATAGGTTGAATGGGAGGCATCGGGGTAAAGATCATCTTCCGGATTCAGGAAGGTATACCGCTGGATACCATTATTAACGAAAGTATGGCTTACACTGGCATTGATATTGAACTTTTGTGTAAACATACTGTAATTGAGGTTGAAGCTATGGCTTTTTTCAGTTTCCAGGTTGGGGTTACCATAAGAGATATTCTGCGGGTTGGTTGTATTTACATAGGGGTTGAGGAACCAGATACCCGGCCGGTGGATACGCATGTTGTATCCTACACGTAGTTGTTGCGCCATACTGATCTGGTAGGAGATGGTTGTATTCGGTACCAGATCGAAAAGGTTTTTATCAAAGTTTTGTTCCGGTGCATTTTTAAACTTGACATCCAGCGTAGTGCCTTCTCCCCATAACCCGGCTTTAAATCCGTATTTCTCCAGTTTCAAGGCATACCCCATATAGGCCGAATAGATATGCTGGGTATGGCGGAAATCGCTGTCGATCGTTGAGATATCTGTCCAATTCCCGCTGGTTCCGTCCTGTATCCGCTCTGTTGTGTTACTAAGGCTTTGGCGCATGATATATTTCACGCCTGTTTCCAAGGTCTGCTTTTCACGGATGGGGGTTGTATAGTCTACCTGTACCGTATATTCGTTCGTTGAGGCATCGTTGGTATTCCATTGCGGATAACGGGCAGCATCGGGATAGTTATGGATATTTTCCAGATAGATGCGGCTTACATTATCGTTGGGGGCATGGCTGAAACGGTAAGAGAAAGTGAGCAGTTCATCTTTTTTCTGTGTTGAGCGCTGATAGTCTACGTTTACATCTGTCGAGCCGAAAGTTCCTTCCGAAGAGCTATACCGGTTGTAACTGTATACCGGCTCAACCAGCGGGTCGGCTCCGGGCATAAAGAGTTGTTCTTCTTTCCGGGTAAACATTTCCGACAGGTTATCAATCTGTCCGCGGAACAGGTTGGCACCTACACTGATGAGGTTGAGCGAGTCTAACTCATAACTGGCTTCGAGGTTACCGAACTGGAAAGGGCCTTTCCGTTTATACCGCCCCTGCTGGTATTTACGGGTGGTACTGTCCTCCCCGTATCTTTCCTGCAACTCTTCGGAGTCGCCCCACGGGCTATTTTTATAGTTATAATTATAATTGGCTGTAATTCCGAGTTTGCCGGCTTTAGCCGAGAAATAGACGCCTCCGCCATACCTACCCAGGGTAGCGGCCTGTGCCCGTACCGTACTGGTAAAGCCTTGCAGGGCATTCTTCGCAGTGATAATATTGATGATCCCCCCTACTCCTTCGGCATCATATTTTGCACCCGGGTCGGTGATCACCTCTATGTTTTTAACCGAACTGGCCGGCATACTTTTCAACACGTCGGCCGGGTTATTACTGAGCAAGTTGGAAGGCTTACCATTGATATAGATCTTGAAATTGGTGGAACCTTTGAGCTGTATTTCATCGTCGCCCCCTACCGTTACCATAGGCACTTTCCGTAGCATATCCAGTGTATTATTTACCTGGGCTTCGGGGTCTTCTTCCAGGTTGTAGGTAAGTTTATCCAACTCTACTTTGATCAGCGGTTTCTGGGCAACAACCGTTACTTCATCCAGCCGTTGGGCATCGTCGGCCATATTGAGCTTCCCAGGTTGACCTGCTGCTGGTTACCGTCAATTACAAATTCTTTTTCCGCAGGAGATTTCCCTACCGACTGGATAGATAGCACATATTTACCAGCCTGGGTAAGGGTAGTTTCAAACTTACCATCCACATCACAGGCCAGCAGCTTTACAGGTTGCCCCGGAGTTTCTGCCAGCGATATCCGTAAAGTAGCATACGGAACAGTTTCATTACTCAGCGAATCCACTACCTGACCTTTTATCGATACGGATAGATTATCACCGTATACGTAAGGGAAGGTCAATCACACACAAATTAATAGCAAGAGCTTGTTTCTTATCATCTCTGTTATACAATTGGTCTTTTCGTTAACATATTAAAGCGTAATGGGGGCAATTTAAGCGTTTTAACACACTCTTATACTGGCTTTTAATTAAAGAACCCTAAAAGTTGTATTTTGCTGTATCAATAACTTGAATTTGTTTTAAATTTGTAGCAAACCATTAATACAAAAAGAAATATTTTATGAAACAGATTTTAGCTTATTTAATCGTTTTTACATTCTTCGGATGCGCCAATGCGCAGGATTTGAAAGTGATCCAATTAAATGTCCCTAATAAAGACCGGGGTAGTTCTATCATGAAAACATTATCGGAACGCCGTTCCGTACGGGCATATGCGGAACAGGAACTTTCGTTGCAGGACCTGTCTAACCTGTTATGGGCTGCCAACGGGATCAGCCAGGAGTCGGATGGGAAACGTACGGCACCTTCTGCTTTGAATAAACAGGATATTGATGTATATGTGGTTATGAAAGAGGGTGCTTACCTATACGATGCGAAGGCACATGCGTTAAACCCGGTAGCGGCGGGCGACCACCGGGCTGCGGTAGCCGGAGGCCAGGACTTTGTGAAAACAGCACCTGTTTCGCTGGTACTTGTATCCGACCTTTCCCGGTTTGGCGACGTGAGCGACAGGACACGGGTTACCGGAGCCATGGATGCAGGCTATGTATCACAAAACATTTGTTTGTTCTGTGCCGGTACGGGCCTGGCTACGGTTCCGCGCGGTACGATGGACAGGGAGGCGCTGAAAGAGATATTGAAATTAACCGGTTCGCAGGAATTAATGCTGAATAGCCCGGTAGGTTATCCTAAAAAATAACACCTCCGGAAGTTGCTGCCGGCCATTGAGATAACAGACAAACATTAATAATTGTCAATTCTCAATGGCCGGTTGCTTTTTTAGGTACCGTATCCTTATCTTTGCGGCAAATCAAAAAGAAAAAGATGATAGCTTTCTTATTTATTTTCCTGGGTGCTTACCTGGGTGGAAATGTTTATATTTTCATACGGGCCGCACAGGCACTGGAAGCCCAGTCGTTTGGCGTAAAAGTTTTATTAACACTCATATTCTGGGGCTGCGTGCTGGCGATGCCTGGTTTTTTACTTTTACGTAACATCAAAATACCTTTCGGCTTCGGACAGTTGGTATACGAAGTGGGGACAGGCTGGCTGGTATTTACCCTCTATATGGTATTGTTGCTGCTTTTCTTCGATTTGCTGAAACTTTTCAACATCCGGTTCGAATTTGGGTTCTACGCCTCTTTAGGTCTGACTTTCTGCCTTTTAGCCATAGGCTATTATCGTTATCAGCATCCTGCTACAGAAGTTATCAACATAGTTATCAACAAGCCTGTGGATAGTGTGGATAAACACCTGAAGGTCGTTGCCATAAGTGATGTGCACCTGGGATATGGTACGGGGAAGAAGCAGTTAAGAAACTATATCCGGATGATCACTGCACGAAAGCCCGACCTGATCGTGATCAGCGGCGACCTGATCGATAACAGTGTCGAGCCGCTTATTAACTTCAATTTTGCCGAAGAGCTTGCCCTGCTCCGGGCACCTATGGGTGTATATATGGTACCGGGCAATCATGAATATATAAGTGGTATCCGCGAGAGTATGGAGTTCATTGCCCAAACGCCTATCCACCTGTTACGGGATACGGTTGTAACACTTCCCAACGGCGTGCAACTGATTGGCCGCGACGACCGCATCCGGCATTCGCGTTCGCCGCTCGATTCGCTGGTAGCCCAAACCAACCCGGTTTATCCCACCATACTACTTGATCATCAGCCTTATGAACTGGAAGAGACTGAGCAAAACGGGATCGACCTGCAATTCATCGGCCATACCCACCGGGGGCAGATCTGGCCGATGAGCCTGGTAACCGACCGGATCTTCCAGCAAAGTTACGGATACCGCCAATGGGACAGGAGCCATATTTATGTTTCTTCGGGTTTATCTTTATGGGGGCCTCCTTTCCGGATCGGAACCCAAAGTGAAATGGTAGAGTTCAATCTTACATTCAATTAATTAACACACGGCATGAAAGTATTCCTTCAGTCAATAGTTGCCCAATTATTGCTGAATCCCTATATTTTCTGGCGGGGGTATCAGGCAATTCCTCCTAAAAAAGGATGGCGTATTCCGTTTATCGCTTTTTTCATTCTTGAACCGGCACTTTATTTTACAGGATTTATTTTCAGGAAAGAGCTTCCTGATCCTATATTCATTGCCATTATGTATATCTGTAACACCTGGTATGTTGCCTCTCTTTACATCACCATGGCTTTGTTGCTTATAGAGGTATGCCGGCAAACAGATCGGTGGTGGCATTGGTTTCCCCGGTTTATCAACCAAAACCGGAAACAGGTACGGCTAATCCTGTTTTTCACCATACTGGCCGGAGTTACCTTACTGATGATCCATGCCTACCGCACGGTAAAATATCCTGTTGTAAGGCATGTATATATCACCCTACCAAAAGCCAATCAGTTACACGACAGCCTTACCATTGCCATGATGAGCGATTTGCATATTGGCGAGGTGATCGGAAAAAGACAGGTACAACGCTATGTTGAACTGACCAACTCCCAGCACCCCGATATGATCGTATTGGTAGGAGATGTGATCGACTATGAGTCGCGTCATGCGGAGAAAGCGCAGATTGAAGAGGATTTGCAAAAGCTGTATGCACCGCTGGAAGTATATATGGTAAACGGAAACCATGAATACCGGGCCAACCGGATGGCTAAGGAGCGCTGGTTCCGGAAAACAGGTGTTACCCTTTTGAAAGATTCTGTTGTCATGCCCGATTCTTCTTTTTATCTGGTAGGCCGCGACGACCTGGTAAATAAAAAGCGTAAGCCGCTGAATCTTTTATTACAGGGAGTGGACAAAGAAAAGCCTATCATCGTACTCGATCATCAGCCGGGGAGCCTGGCCGAAACAACCATGAACCGGGCCGACCTGGGATTACATGGGCATACCCATAACGGACAGTTATGGCCCTATCCGGTCCTGATGAAATTTATTTATGAAGCCCCTTACGGGTATTACAGAAAAGGTGATACACATTTCTATGTATCTTCAGGGATAGGGGTGGCCGGCCCTCCTTACCGGGTGGAGACGCGGTCGGAGTTGGTGATGGTGCATATTACTTTTGCCAATCAGGGAGATTGAACACGGAGGCACGGAGACACGGAGGTTTTGAATGTGACCTGACCGTCGAAGGGGATTTCTTTAATCCCCGCCTGCCCCGTAGGGCTGCCCCGGTATGAGAATATCCTGATCCGGAACCCAAGGTCAGCCTTTGCCAATAAAATAAAAATCATTCGAGGTTACTGGCAAATAGGTATTTTTAGCGGGTTTTAAAATCCTTATACCCAGTAGGCGGGGATCAAGAACCGTAGGTCGGCCTTAGCCAATCGAAGATCAGCCCTAGCTAAATCCCCTTCAACAAAAAAGTTTTTATGCCCCGTTTGGGGCTACTATATCCCAGACCCGGGCAGCGCCCGGGATATGAAGATACCGCAGGTGGCGGGCCGGAGGCCCAGTATAGTAAAAAAATACCAAGGTTATAGTAGAGCCAAACGGTGTTTTTTGTATACTGCACCTACGGTGCGCAAATAGATACCACACTATCCCCCCGGCATTGCCGGGGGCTAGGATATACTAAGCCTACGGCCTGAAAGAAAGTCTTCCGACGACCACTGCTCAGGAGATCCCCAACAAAATTCGCTATATCGTTTTCCTTAAATAATTTCTTTCATGCGGTATACAAGTTCGCTACCATCCAACTTACCGGTTGAGCCGGTTGCTTCGGTAGCCGGAGTGGCAGCCGGGGAACTTAATGCTTCCTCATACAGTGCCGGGGTTTGTAATACCGCTAAGGCCTTTACCAATACTTCATCGTCTTTAAGGCTTTCCAGCAGTTCGCCTTTCTGGTAGTAGTATCGTTTTACGATTTCAGAGGCCATCAGTTTTTTGATCTCCTCTTTAAAGCGGTCGAAGTCTCTTTCCAGGTCAGGAGTTAATTTTACTTCCAGTTCCCTGAACAGAGTAGAATCTTCATCCATAAAACCTTCAAACTCAGCAATCTCTTTCAGGTTTTTGAGTACTTTCTCACTCTGGCGGTCATACGTAAAATCCTTTTCTCTGGCATATTGTTTAAAGGCTTCGAAGTCGGCATCCGTAACCGCAAATGTGTCAATTGGGGCAATAGCAGGATGTTGCTGCACCCATTCGGTTACAAAGTCAAACAAGACATTGTCGGCCACCAGATAATACATCAGGGTAGGAAGTTTAGGTTCTTCCACTTCAAATTCCGGACGCACGCCTCCCCCGTCACGTACAGGGCGTCCTTTCGAGGTATAAAACACACTGGTCAGG
Organism: Tannerellaceae bacterium; assembly: GCA_021204405.1. GTDB lineage: Bacteria > Bacteroidota > Bacteroidia > Bacteroidales > Tannerellaceae > JAJPZJ01. Next base: position 7,158 of record JAJPZJ010000026.1, read on the forward strand.
CTATCGGGTATCGCGGCTACTGAGCCGTCGGCATTCCGGTGTGAATAGTCTATTTGTTGGATACAACGTCCGCTCGGAACGTAATATTTACTGATAGTCACTTTCAGGCTACCATTATAAGGAAGGTCGCGGGTTGATTGTACCAGTCCTTTACCAAAAGAACGTTGTCCGACCAATACTGCCCTATCCAGGTCCTGCAAAGCACCGGATACGATTTCCGCAGCCGAAGCAGAACCTCCGTTAATTAGTACAGCCATAGGCATTACCGTATCGAGCGGCTCGACAGCAGTACGGTAGGTACGATCCCACTGGTTAAACTTCGCTTTGGTAGAAACCACTTCACTGCCTTTCGGTACGAACATGCTTACAATCTGTACGGCACTCTCCAGCAGGCCTCCTCCATTATTCCGCAAATCGAGGATTAAGGATTGGATATGATGGTTTTTCTTCAAATCTTCAAAAGCAGCTTTTACTTCCTGGGCACTCTTGCCGGTAAAGCCTTTGAGGTAAATGTATCCGGTATTATCGCCTTTTACGCCATACCAGGTTACCTGGTCTACCACAATCTGTTTCCGTAAAAGTTCCACTTTACGCGGCTTCTTTTCACCCGGCCGCTGAATGGTCAATATAATTTTTGTATTCGGAACTCCTTTCAGCAGTTCGCTTACCTTATCTGAGGTATAACCGGTTACGTCTATAGTATCAATTGCCAGGATCCGGTCGCCGGCTTTCAGGCCACCCACCTGTGCCGGAGCACCTTCAAAGGGTTCTACGATCAGCACTTCATCGCCATGCTGGCGGATATAGGCTCCGATGCCACCATACTCGCCGGTAGTCATAAATTTGAGGTCGCCCATATCCTGCTCGGGGATATAGTCGGTATAAGGGTCCAGTCCATTGAGCATAGCATCAATACCGCGGCGAACAATTTTCTCCACATCCACAGAGTCTACATAAAATAGTTCAACCTCTTTGACCAATGCATTAAATATCTCCAGATTTTTAGCTACTTCGAAACGATTATTATCCTGCGCCTGTATAACAGACAGCATTCCGGGTAATAGAATAAGGCAGAACAGAGCGATTATCTTCTTTTTTATATTCAGCCTGTACATACAATATTTAGTTAAATTAGGATGTAAATGTATATAATAAAATACTGTTAGCGCAATATTTCAGCTACTTTTAACTTTATTTGTCCCCATTCACAGTCGGGAATCTGGGCACCTACCACGCCTATGGCATATCCTGCCAATAAGGAACCGATCCGGGCCGCTTTCTCCACTCCGGCGTTTATGGAAATACCATACAGGAAGCCTGCTGCAAAATGGTCGCCGGCACCTGTTGTATCCAAAGGCTTACCTCCTTCGGCCGGGACAGGTACCACATTCTCACCCGTACAGGCCAGGGCGCCCTCTTTCCCAATAGTCACGATGGCTATCGTTACCTGCTCCGCCAGTTTCCTGACAGCTTGCCCGGCAGGAAGACCGGTAAAAGTTTCTGCTTCACTTTCGTTGGAGAACAGAATATCTAATTGGGGTACGATCCGTTCCAGCAGCGGACGGAAAGCATTTACAATATTAAAATTAGAGAGGTCTAATGCCACTTTCACACCCAGCTCTTTAGCCTTGCGTATAGTATTTTCAACTAGCTCTTCATTGACCAGCAGATAGCCTTCAATATAAATAAGGTCATACCCTGCAAGTATTTCTTCCGTAAGATCAGCCGACGTCAGGGTGGGCGCCGGCCCCAGGAAAGTAGCCATAGAGCGTTCACCATCCGGAGAGATCAGGATGGTGGAACAGCCGGATATACCAGTGGTCTTTATAAAGTGGGGCGTTACTCCGGCTGCAAGCAGGGCATCTTCGTAAAACCTGCCGGTTTCATCATCGCCGATCTTCCCGATAAAGCCTGTATGTGCTCCCAGCAGCGCCATGGCGCGTATCGTGTTGCAGACCGAGCCTCCCGGAGCAATATGTTTTTCCAGGTGTTGCTGGGCATGTTGGATGGCACGCATCTGCGTTTCATCAATCATATCCATGGCACCTCTTACCATACTGATATGTGTCAGTGTATCATCATTTTCCAGCTTCAGCAGTATATCCACCAGGGCATTTCCCAAACCAAGCGTATTCATTTTTTCTATTTTTTTGGCAAAGATATTGCATATTTCAAAAACATCCTCTACTTTTGCAAAGCAATTTCAGAAAGGGTTCTGTAAGGGTCTTAACTGAAAGAAAAATTCTTCCTTAGCTCAGTTGGTTAGAGCATCTGACTGTTAATCAGAGGGTCCTTGGTTCAAGTCCAAGAGGAAGAGCAAGACATTGGGAAAGACTAAAACAAATTCTTCCTTAGCTCAGTTGGTTAGAGCATCTGACTGTTAATCAGAGGGTCCT
>JAJPZJ010000053.1 GCA_021204405.1 Tannerellaceae bacterium
TTAAAACATTCATATGATGTTCAATAAATCAACGGACATTATGCGGATAATCATCTTTTACAATTATCAGAAAGCGCTGGTAAAGGAAAATTACTTTATAATTAATTTCTGCCGGTGTGTTTTTCCATTTAGGTGTGTTTTTCCATTTATCAGAATAGTAACATAGTATATGCCCGGTGTAATACCATCTATCGGAATCTGTATTATTTCTCATTAGCCGATATCTTTTTAATAAGCCCCTATCACTCCATAGCTGTACTTCGTAAGAACTTACACTTGTTGAAGAAGAACTATAACTCTCATTCCATATTTTCTCTTTCAGTTCCAATGTAAAACTACCTGAAGCCGGATTCGGATAAATCCTTACGATCTCATTATCACCCGAAGCTACATGCAGCACAGTCGTTGCAGAGGTACCGCAATCACTAACCGCCTCTACCTCTATTCTATAATCATGGTTACCGCCTGGATAGCTGATTATAGCACTCATTCTCATATTCGTGAGTGTAACTCCCGATGAGGGTGTTATCCGCCAGTTATAATAAGAGGCCGAATTTATACCGGAATTGGCTACATAGGTATATGAACCACCTTCAACATGCTGGCTACCCGAAATACTTGAAATAACAGGAGCTCCGGCCCATACCGTAAAATTCACCTGAGAAGAATTGCCACCCTGATTAATTACTGCTATTATATCAGCATTCCCCTGGCTGTTTCTGGCAAACACTGCCCGGCTGGTGCCCTGTCCCGAAACCAACCTTATAATATTATTATTGCTGGTACTCCAGGTTATGGAAGCACCGGCTGGTACGCTATAAACTTCGTAGCTTTCCTGATTACAGATAACCCGGGGACCATAAATATGATGGGAGAGGCAATTGGCACTATTCACTGTATTTCTTATTAGATTGCCGGGCTGAGTTCCGAAACCTGATCGCATATTAATGCCAGGACCATTATTTCTATGACAATAACTCATAATCGTACCACCTTGAGCAGGTTTTCCCGGATTTGGACATCCGTTTGGTGTTTCACAGCCATCAATAGCTGTATTATTACCATTCCAAACACAATCATGGGTATGGTCGGAGCCTAATGTATGCCCAAACTCATGTGCACTACCGAAAACAGAAAAAGAATAATTGGGGTAAGCATTATAGAAATGTTCTACCCCACACACAGAAACATTTCGAAATTTATCCGTACATAAGTTGCCTATTACATATGCAATTCCACCTCCAATACTTCTGAAAGTCAGCAACTGTGCCAAATCCCCTTTGTAACTGGTACGGTTTGTCCTATACTGAGCCAATAAGGTAGATCGGTCCATAGAAGTATAAGGATCCTGCGTATTCCATATAAATATTTGAGCTAACCCCACATTTATATTATCATTCTGATAAATAGTAGCCACCTGGTTGTAAAGAGTGGCTACATAATTTCTACATTACGAATACTCCGGGAAAGTGTGGTAAACATATCATATTGGGTTTCATAAAAGAAGTGTGCTGTATAGGAAGGTGCGCTGGCAAGGCTTCTGTCGGCAAGTAATATATCCGGATCGTAATCTTCAAAATCTTCATATCTTTCGGCATCACATGCAAATTCTTTTTTGCCCTCAGATTTTTGTCATTATATAAAACGTGCATTTCCAACTCCGGATTTACTCCCAGGTTGTAATCTCCCTCTTCGGTTGAGATTATTCCCGAAATTTCACCGTTCCATATTGAGAGAGCTACCAGGCTGTTTGGATCGTTATTTGCTACTCCCCGGTAATGTTTAATCTCCCGGTTGGCAGGTAAAACTTCTCCGTCGCTGGTTACGACCTCATACGCATAGAAAGATTTCGGCACCTCTACCAGGTCGAGCTCCATAACAGCTCCTGCCTTCATGGGCAATGCCAGGGTAAATACGTTACTAAGCGAGCGAAGGGCAGTTGGCTGATAGTCGAAAAAATAAACTTCATCAGGGTTGATAAAAGTATCATCCTGCACGCTGGCCATTCTCGTCATTTGGACCGGTTGTAAAGTAATTTTTTCGATTTGCCTATGCACCGACCGGGCTGCTTGTACCTGTTGAAACAATATACTCTCTGATGCGTAAGATTGGAAGGTAGTAATCCATAATAGTAAAAATAACTTTGTAATAAATTTCATAATAAAATACTTTTAATTAAACATTTAATAATTCGCAGCTCTCTGATACTAAACTTTTTAATAGTTTGTTTTTTGTATTGAATATTTTTATAATCTTATTTTTTATGGTTGAATGTTTCGTTTTCCTGTTATTATTGGAAATATATTCCCTTCCTAGTAGGTAAACAATTTTGGCAATATAGCTATAAAATAGGGCATATAGATACTTTTTTAAAAATATATAATAATTTGTTTAATATTGAGTATAAAGAGAGCATTCGATAACGCCGGATAGCATGCCATAGCAAAAGACCCGGGGTTATCAATTTCTATTTTCTCAACGCTCTTAGTGTTGCATATTGACAGCATCCAAAGGAGGGTATACATTGAACCTAGGGTATTGCTCGCTTTGTTAGCGCTATCCTGGGCTAAGATAGTAAACTCTTACAGGGTAAGAGTAATAAAATAAAGATGAAACTCCTGCAAGGCATTGCCACGGAATGAGACAATTACAAACTTATTTGTTCAAACTGGTATTCAGTCGATATAATCAAAATAGACCGAATCAAACTGCTCGTCCACCAGCCCCGCCTCCATCAGCTTTTCCTTAAGCGTAGCAAGCGAGCGTTTACCAAAGTTTTTAAACATAAGCAGGTGGGTCGGGCCCGAGTCATGCAAGACACGAAGGAGGTCGACCATCGTTTCTATCCCGTTATTTATTAAAAGGCACCTTAAGTGGTAGGATAACCGAAGGTCGGTAAACGAAAGTGAGAGCCTGCGCAGTACCTCAGGCGAAGGGACGATCCCGCCGCTGGCACGACCCTTATAATATTCGCTGCGCTGTCCCTCGCGCTCTTCGATGCTCTTTACCAGCCGCCGGTTAACCTTTTCCTGGTAGTTGATCCTTTCAACAAGCGCATATTGTAGCCTGAGGTTACTTAACACCTCAAACTGTTTTGCCATCAGTTCGTTTACGGCCGCTTCGTAGCGCCGGTAGAGCTGCTTTTGTGTAAGGCCCGTCTCTTCAGTTAGCGTATAGATATCTTCGCCTAAAGAGAGCCGGCGAAACACTTCGCGCGACCTGCCGGGCGGAAGGTTCAGGTAACACTCCACGATTATCTGCCGGAAAAGGGCGGTGGGCTTTTGAAGCGAAGAGAAGAGGTAGAGTAACAGGTTGGGATCATCTTCCGAGCAGATATCATGCGAGCGGAGCACATAAAGCACGCGCATTGAGACGTTACCCATCTCAAGCTCTTTTGGTTCTTGCTGCGAGCCCCGCTTATGGGAGACTTCCAATAGCAGCCAGTAGCTATCCAGTTGACGGGCCGGGATACCTTTAAGGCCAACCAGCTTACAAAGAGAGTCCAAAGGGATTTTAAAGCGACACGCAGCCTCGGGGAGACGGATCCAATCTGCCATAAATACTATTTCATTTAAGCCACATCTTAGTATTTATATAATAAAAAAGATGTGAAGATTGCACTTATCTGTCAAATCGGCTCTCACCCCTTTCCAAGCAGATAAGCAACAACACTCCACATCATGCCATATATAGACTATCCTGCCAGATAGCATATAAACACATAATGAAAGCATTTGTTACCACCGTTCCTACTTGGAGTTGTTGAGTAATGTGAGAGTATTATTGACAGGAACGATCTTACAAATGTTCTATAATATATTCCTCTTACCCTATAATTTTTTATAGTATCAGAAGAAATGCAAATATAAATATACTTTTTTATAAAAGGAGATTAATTTATTATTTATTTTTTTCACGAATTGAAGGGGATATTCAATTTCCGGCAATTATAAATATAAGGATCTCCTGACAAAGATGAACCGGAAGATTATAGACATTCAAAGGAATATTGTGATACCCCGAGGAGGGGCAGTATATGACTAACCGCGAATATATATTTCATGGCTAAAATGATATTTCCCACACAGCTCCGAAGGAGGTGAATAACCTATTTTTCCGGAACTTAAAAATCTTCCGAACCAACCCACCATAAATAAAAAATCGGCAACCTACAATTAATTAGCTTGCTGATTAGTATTCTCCTTTCTGTCAGGTACCCAGCCCTGACTTCAATCAAACTTTTCTTCCGAGAGCAGATTCCCTTCTTCGTCCCAGCTACGCCACAGGCCACTTCGCCTGCCATTGGCATAAAACATTTCATACCGCAGGCGTCCTGCGTCGTCCCAAATGCGCCAAGGGCCATCTTTCTGGCCGTCTTTATAGGTAGCCAGGCCGGTAAGGTCGCCCGCTTCATTGTAGGTACGCCATTGCCCGTGGAAGATTCCCTGGTAATAGGCCCTAACCTCGGCAGTTTTTCCACTGGGGTAATAGATCACATAGGTACCTTCCGGACGTCCCTCCTGGAGGTACAGCTCCATTTTAAGCATCCCGTCGTCATAAAACTCAGTATACCGGCCGGTATAAAGCGTGGTTTGCGTGTCGTCGGTATAGTACTGCCCTTCGCTCAGGAAAAGATCCTGTGCCTGTATGCAAAAAGAGCCTCCCGCCAGAAGCAGGGAGGCAATAAGTAGTCTTTTCATTAGGGATCAAATCAATTAATAATCGGTGTTCTGTGGGTCAAAATTTGCCCAGCCCGCTGTCCAGTCGTTCACTCCGTCGAACGCGCCGATACAATTCACTTTTTCGAAGAAGCTATCCTGTAGTTCGCTATCCGCAAAGCTTGCACCGGTAATAGCACTGGTAACAACTGACGAGTAGTCGGCATCGCGGGCAATCACCTCGTTGGTTGAAGCCAGGATTTGGTTGTTCAGGCCGGCAGTGGTGTAGTAAGCTTCGCTGGCATCATCCATGAAGTCCTGCCACATACCTGCCATAATACAGTTCTTAATGGTAGCATCTTCATTGGTAGTCTGAAGGTATAAGCCATAAGGCCATCCGGTAAAGATAGAGTTATACACTTTCAGGGCAGAGTTGCGGCGGATATGCATAGCAGCCTGGAAAGTACCTCCTTTAGCTCCATTTTCATTATCGGGTGTTGTATAAAGGATATCATCCTGGTCTTTACCATAATTCTCTCCATAGAATGGGCCGATAAGGGTTACGTTCGAGAAGATAGGTGTAGTAAATGGTGTGTTGTTGGAACCTTCGCCATCGTTATCCGATTCGAAACCGTTGGATTTGGAAGTATCGGCATATTTAGGATCGCGTACGCCCAGGAGGAACTGTAACTTACCGCTATAGCCGTTGTCGGTATCGAAATCGTCGTCCCATCCGTTGTAAGCAATCAGGTAACGGGCATTTACATTACCACCAAACCATTCGAAAGAATCATCGCCACAATAGGAAACCTGTACATATTCAATAACCGTACCTCTACCTACGGCACCACAAGTGAGCCCATTGATCTCTTTATCGGGTTGGAAAGGATATCCGGCAAATTCAATACGTACGTAACGCAGGATATCGGAATTGTCATCTTCAATATCGCCACCGTAGTGTGCATCAGGTCCTCCTTCGATAGTAGGATTACTAGCCGAGTTATTGGCCGGTGCCCTACCGCACAGGATCACACCACCCCAATCGCCATAATCACGTTGTCCTTTGGGTTTATTGGAAGTGAATACGATGGGCTGCTCTTTCGTTCCGTCGGCAATCACTTTACCACCTTGTTTTACGATCAGCGAAGAACCTTCGGCACTACTGTTACCAAAAATAACAGTACCCGGCTCGATCGTTAAGGTTACTCCATCTTCTACATATACATATCCTGTAAGGGTATTAGTATCGATTGCGCGCAGGGTCATATCGCTGGTAATAGAGCCTTGCAGTTCAACTACATCTCCGGTTTCCGCGCCTTCTTCTACTGTTACGGTACAATTGGCTGTATAGTTACCTTCGTCGGTTTTTACTGTAACGGTTGCTGTCCCTTCGGCTACACCTGTTACTACTCCGCTACTGCTTACGGTGGCAACGGCCTCATCGGAAGAGCTCCAGGTTACCGCCTGGTTGGCAGCATTACTTGGGGTAACGGTAGCATTGAGGGTAACGGTGCTACCGGGTGCTAAAGATACGGACGGACGGTCTAATGTTACACCTGATACACTTACTTTGGTATCGTCGTCGTCGTCACTACAGGAAACTGAAACAAACAGGGTGGTCATACAAAGTATAGCAGCCATCCCTTTTACTAAAAACTTGTTCATACTAAAAACTGATTAGTTATTAAAATGATAGGAAATTATCTTTTTGATTTAAAATTTAGCTGTTATCCCCAGGTTGATTTTTACACCGGGGCGGTAACTACGGATCAATTGCTCTACCTCGCGTTTGCAGCCGTCGCTATCGGTCAGTTCGAGGAATTGTTTATAGGCTATTTTTGAATTAAGGAGGTCTTTGATCCCGGCCTTGATTTCAATGTATTTACCTACTTTTTTAGTAAAACTCAGGTCCAGTGAGTTACGCGGCATTTCATAGATATCGGGAATATCGTCGTTCGGATTCTGTTTAGGGATCCCTACCGTCTCGATCCGTTTCCCGATCCGGTTGTAAAGAACTGAAGCCGATATACCTGTATGGTCGTGCTGATAGAACAACCCGGTGTTTACCATATAGGGCGACTGGCCATACATGGGGCGGTTGCGCTCGAAAGCATCTTCGCCAAAGTCAACTTTACTGTGTATCCAGGCTCCGTTGAATACAAGGCTCAGGTTTTCCATTCCTATAAAGCCGAGGTTCTTTTTAATATCGAGTTCCAGTCCGTACGAACGGGCACTTTCCGCATTGCTATACGTATATTGTAATCCTGAGCCGGTTTCGTTGAATGTCTGCTCAATCGGATCGTCAAAATGTTTATAGAAGAATCCTAAACTAATGGTTTCGGCCGGCGAAGGATAAAACTCATAGCGGATATCCATATTATTGATATAGGCATTCTTTATCTCCGGATTACCGGAGATATCGGCTTCCATCCCAAAATCGTAATATACATAGGGTACGATCTCGCGGAACTCGGCCCGGTTAAGTGACCGTCCGAAAGCAAACCGTAACTGATGTTGTTCGGCCAGGCTATAAGCAATATTAAGCGACGGAAACAGGTCGGTATAATTTCTTTTTACATTTACCTCTTTTACTCCGTCCGACTGGTATCCATCCAGGTTAATACGGTAATGTTCCACCCGTACTCCTACATTGGCGTTGAGCTTAGCCCCCCCCAGTTCAGTTTCAGCGCCATATAACCGGCACCGGTCAGGTTATCTGATGTATAAGCATCACTTTTATTGGTGGCTTCTTTTATATAGATCCGGTCGGCAGCCAGGTTTTCTTCCGCAAATACTTCGGTATAATCCCAGTCGGCATAGCGGTTGTAACCACTTCCCAGCAAATTATACAGAAAACGACGGCCATCGAAGGTACGGTTCTTTTTTTCTCCATATGCACCAACCTGTAAGGAGGGGCGGAACTGCTCCGAAAGATGGAAAGCATGTTCGTAATTGACAGCCAGCGAGAAGCTATGGTCTTTCAGTTGCTGGTAATATCGGCTTGGGCTGGATACCATAAACTGCTCTTCACCCCCACGGGTTTCGAGGTTGGATTTAACCACTTTGCGGTCGGGTTCATTGTAACCGGCAAATGCATAACCGGCCGTCCAGTCGAGTTTATTTATATCTTCCCGGAAGGTATGTTCACCGCTTACCTGGCCCGAATAGGTAGTACGGGCGGTATAAAGCGATTCCCATTTACGGATATACTCTTCCGAATAGTAATCGGTACCTTCCCGCTGGGTAAGCGAAGAGGTTCCGCGCTGGCTAAAGAAATTACGGAATTCATATTTGTTTTTCCCAGCCAGCAGCGACCAGTTGAAAAGGGCGCCCAACTTAGTGGTATTTTTATATTGTACATCATCGTAATCGTAGCGGTAAGAAGAGCGGTCGTTAATCATATCATAGGAAATATAATTACGGTTTACCGACTCATAATAATCATATCCGGTACTGTAATTGATACTTGATACATTGCCTATACGGATGTTACCCAGGTCGAATACCCTGTTCATGGTAAGTGTTAGCTTTTGTTCGGGTATAGCAGTGAAGTGGTTTATTTTCCAACGGTCGTTCACCTGGCGGGTAAAAGCAACGGCATCGGCAGTTGATACATCATTGAGGTGTGCAGGCGTATTAGCCGGTAGCATCCGCGAAGAGGCTCCAAAACCAAAATAGTCGGCCGCACTTCCTTCGGTTAGCTGGAAACTACGGAAAGAGGCATTGGTATTAAAACCCATCTGGTAAGCAATGTGGAAGGTATTTCCTTCAGGTATATTTTTAGTCAGCACCTTCACAAAACCACCGGAAAAGTCGGCCGGCAGTTCTGCCGAAGGACTTTTGTAGACCATCATATTATCGATAAGCGACGAGGGCGGTACGTCGAAAGAAAAAGCACGGCTATCGGTTTCGCTGGAAGGAGTTGTCGCATTATTGAGCCATACACCGTTATAGCGTTGTGCCAGTCCGCGTACCACCACAAAGCGTTCATCTACAATCGTGATACCGAGTATACGCCTGAGTACTTCGGCTGCATCATTATCCTGTGTTTTACTGATCTGTTGGGAAGAGATACCACTTACTACGGGTAAACTGGTACGTACTGTATTCAATACCGCCATTTCCGTACCCAGTTTGCGCTGGGCTACTACCACTACATTCTGTAGCTGCAGGTCGGCATCCGATAACTGAATGTTAACCACAGCCTCCTGCCGGGCTATAACCGGTATATCATTTACGGTTTGCGTCTGGTAAGATACATAGGAAACGAGGATCGTGTAGTTACCGGGTTTTAATCCTTCGATACGGAAATAGCCATTGATATCGGTAATTGCTCCGGTTGAGGTTCCTTCAATCACCACGGAAGCTCCGATCAGTGGTTCTTTATATTTGGCATCGGTAATTGTTCCGCAGATCACCCCGGTCTGTGCCCGGAGCGTAAAAGAAAATAAGTTAACAGCCAACAGGGTAATAAGCCATAGCCTGCCTGTCCCGGTAATTTGTTTCATTCGTATACTTGTTATCAGAAAGTTTTATCGGGAGCAAAAGTAACGGCAGGATATTTCAATGATGTTTAAAACATATCACAAATAATTTACCGGTTGTTACGATTAGGCGACAGATAATAAAAAGGTGTTACCTTGTGCATGCATAATAAAAACTTACCTGTTCTCCGCGCAGGCGGAGAATACATTAGGAGAGTAGTTGTACGATCCCCGCCTACGCGGCAGGGCTGTTAAATTCTTTTACCAGCTTTTGATATTTTGCCTACGTCTGATACCCTGCAAGGGTTAAAAGCAATAGCCCAGGGTTGAGTGAACGTAGTGAACGGTACCCTGGGTAAGCAGA
>JAJPZJ010000002.1 GCA_021204405.1 Tannerellaceae bacterium
ACCCTGCCCCTGGTAAACGGAGTACCCGACCCCGGCCTCCTCGCCACCCCATGGGAATACACCGGCACAGCAATTGATAACGGCAACGACTGCCTCAACACCATCTACGCCATGAAAGGATACACCCCCCACGGACACCCCAACGACGAATACGCCTGGCTCGAACTCACCTGTTCCTACAACGGGCAGCCCGAAGAAGCCTACCGCATCGACTTCCAGCTCACACAAGACGACGGTACCCGCGAACCCATCAGACTCCTCAGGAACCACTCCTACGAAATCAACATCCTCTCCATGACCGGAGAAGCCGGGCTCGAATTCGAAGTCATGCAATGGAACGACTCCGACCTAAGCGACATCATCATCGAAGGACGCTACTACCTCAAAGTAAACCAAAGCAACTTCGAACTCGACAGGCAAGCCCATGACAAAAACAGCTTCACCAACAAACTCACCATCCAAACCAACTACGAAGAAGGCTGGATCATCGACCACCTCACCGGACCCGGCGACACAGGAGAAATCAACATAGACAACGGCTGGATACACATAGAACCATCCGACCGCACCGGCCCCCAAAACCAGGAAAAACCATCTCCATCCTACTCGAAGAAAACACAACCAACGCCCCCCCATAGCGCAGAAATACACCTCCGCGTAGGAAGGCTCATCGACTTCATCATTACCATTACCCAACACATAAACCGGGAAATAGAACTCCATATCGAAGACCTCGACAGCAACCCCCTCGAAGAACTCATCTTCTACGACTTCTACGGCAACGACCAACCATACGAACAAAAAGCCTTCCGCGTACGCTGGGTACCCTACGGAACCAACAACCAGGGAACACCCTTCACCTGCCAGGTACGTACCACCCTGGTAGGCGACGACTACTTTGACTACAAAGCCGGAACCGAACACATCACCACCGGTACACTCACCGACCCCACCGGCAGGAAAGAATACCTCATCGAACCGGAACCCTTCACCCCGGAAGAAGTCAGCGAACTCCTCGGCAACCCCTTCCTCCAACACGCCAGTTGGGTCACCTTCACCGTGACCGACCCCGACGACAACACCAAAAGCATCAGCAAAACCATCTTCCTCAACCATCAACACATAGCCATCCTCTCCCGGAATTTCCGCCGGCTCTCCTACCTGGGCAGGAAATACGAATTCGAAGTACTTGCCAACACCCCTTTCATAATAGAAAGTATCGACAACACCGAAGAAGCCTTTGTCAACGGTTCCCATACACCACAAGGATTCACCGGAGGAAATAACATCGTAAAAGGAACCACACTGACCTATACCACGCAAACAGCCCATGCCAATCCCACATACATGGACGGCATCGGGCAAGCCGGACACAAAGCAACATTCTACCTGCGTGACCAACGAGGGCTCATACCCGGCCTGATCCCCTTCACAGTATCCGCCATATACGACGACCCCAACTGCTACCTCATCAATCCCCGGCAACCGGAACCCATACCCTACGCATACCTATCCGCAAACTCTTCTGGATACGCGAACGCGAAGCCGGCGACACCACCCTGGACGAACTCCTCCAAAGCAGCAATTGGGAACCCGGTATTCTAATGGAAAACTATTACGACCAGACAGGACGCATAGACCATCCGGTAAATGACTACAAAGCAGAACTCTCTAAAACAAGAGCACCCGGCGGGATAAGCGCCCTGGAAGACATGCTCGAAGTAACCCTACCAGCCCGTCCGGGCGCAGGAGTGAGCGGCAATATAATCGTAGGAGCCAAACGCCCGGGAACATCCACCTGGCTCTGGACCTGGCACATCTGGCTTACCAACTTCAATCCCGACCTCCATACCTCCGACCGGCTGGAAACAACTGATGGATACTTTATGAAACGAAGTCTCGGAGCACTGGCAGACGACGAACAACTAAACCCCAACACAACCGGATTCTACTACCAATGGGGACGCAAAGACCCCCTGCATCCCGGCCATATCCCCCAAAACAGGCAAGCCATACAACCCAACACCCGGAACAACCTCCTGAATGCAATCAATAATCCGGCCACCTACTATACAAGTACATCCGGCCTGAGGGATTGGTATACCAGTATGAACCGGGGAGCCTACCAGAATAACTTCCTCTGGGATGATTACGAAGACCATAAAACTCCGTACGACCCCTGCCCGGCCGGTTGGAAAGTTCCCTACTTCTTACAAAATAGTGAAAACCAGAGTACAGCCTATTCCTTATGGAGTCAAATAACCCTTAATCAAATCATCAGAGACCCCGGAACAAACCAGCTCCTAGGATATCACCGTAATCGAAGAGATGACTCTTCACCCGATTATATGTTTACACCCGCAGGCGGCCACTACAATTCTGCAGGCGATCTTACATGGTATGGTAACACCATTACCGACCCACCAAATGCAAATGGAGTAAGTATGTTTTACAACGCCAATATAGACCCCAACGATCCGACATTAGGATTGTGGGGCGGAAATAACAGGACCGGCAGCTATGATGAAGAGACAATCGTACAAGCCTCGGCACTCCCAGTACGTTGCATCAAACGCAAATAATTACTACATAAAATAAAATAGCATTATGAAAACAAATAAAAATATACTACATACCATCGGAGTAGCCGCCACCCTGCTGCAACTCTCCCTGGCAGCCTGTACCGACTCCTACGGCGAGTGGCAGCCAGAACCAGCCACAAGCAGTCCCTTCACACTGGCCCTGGAACTACCCCGGCCCAAAACAACCCAACTCACCACCCGCGCCATGACAGACCAGGAAGAAAGTGAAATACAGGAAATCACCCTGCTACTCTTCACAGCAGGCACAGGTAATACCGAACTGCTGGAAAGCACCCACTCTATTCCCGGTACAGCCCTTACCCGCAACTCCGCCAACAACCGCCTCTACACCACCACCGCCACCCTCGAACCAGGCACATACAGCACCTTTATCGTACTGGCCAACAGCGCAGCCATCTTAGCACAAAACCCGTTGCTGGCCAAAGGTACCCCCCCTCCGCAGCCAGATAGAAGAAGAACTACTCCTGAGCCTCGACGACGGCACCCCGTGGAATGTCACCCCGCCCAATTCCCGGCCCTTTCCTATGTGGGGCATCATAGAAGGCGGAAGTACAGGCCTTGTGATTAACAGTACCCCCAAAAACTATAACATAAAACTATTCCGGATGCTGGCCTCTATCGACCTCTACATCCAGCAGGAAGACGACCAGGGACAACCCCTTCCCGCATTCCAACTTACCCAGGTACACCTCTGCAACTTCTACCGCAACGGCCGGATCATCCCCGATACCACCGGCAATTACCACCCCGGCAGCACCCGGCTACTCATACCCTCCCTACCTGCTGCCACCCGCCGCCTGACCTACACCACTCCGCTCACCTACAACACCAACCCGGCCGACCCCACAGCCATACCCAATATCGCCATCAAACGCGAAATATTCACCTTCGAACAACCCCCCAGCGACGGCAAAGAAAAAAGCGAAGCCCCCTTCCTCATCATAGAAGGCAAATACGAAGACACCGGCTACGATTCCTATTACCGGATTGATTTCGTAGAACGGCAACATGAACACCCGGCTGACCCACTGGAAGCCACCGATAACTTTCTTCCTTTAATACGCAACTACACCTACAATATCGTAGTAAAAGAAATATGCGGCCCCGGCTACCGCACCATCGACGATGCCGCCACCTGCAAACCCTTCAACACCGTAAGCGAAGTATTCCGTTTTGACGACAGCGATAGCGAATCCGTACAATTTGACGGCAAATACTACCTCTCCGTCAGCCACGATTCAATCGCCTACGACAAAGAACCAGGCGAAAAACTCCTGCTAATAAAAACCGACAGCCCCCTGGGATGGAAAATAGACAACCTCACCTACAGCGAAGGCGACGGCTCCACCGGATGGCTCACCCTGGATAAAACCAACGGCACACGCGACGAAAGTGGCGAAGTAAAAGCAACCGTCACCACCTACAACTCTGCCGGCCCCAACCCAACACCCCGCAAAGCCACCTTCACCGTCACCGCCGGCCGGATGGAACACACCATACAGGTCACCCAGTCCTACCTCGCCGGTATCTCCCTTGAGATAGTAGACAGCTCCGGCGAGCCACTGACAGAAATCCAGTTCCGCAGCAACCCCCATAACAACCCCCTGCCACCATCCGCCGAAAACTTCACCGTCAGATGGAGTGGCCCCAACGGATGCAGGATGGAAGTCATCATGGTAGGCAACCGCGTTTTCCCTTTTGAAACCAACGGCCCAAACGCCATTTATGAAGGCCGCGAACTCACCTCCGGCGAAGAAAACCATACCTTCACCATCCACCCCACCGCCTTTACCAAAGAAGATACAGGCCCGGTAAAAGGCAGGCCCTTCCTGCAGGATGGAGCCACCGTAACCTTCAGTGTCAGCAACGGACAGGAAACCATCAGGAAAAACATCTACATCCGCCATCAATGCATATCCATCGTCTTCAGGGAACTGGAAGGATTTACCTACATGGGCGACAACGACGACTTTAAAGTCTATTCCAACACCTCCTGGCGGCTCAAAGCCGTCAACACCGAAGTACCCGGCATTTTCCTGACCGAACAAGGGGTACCTTTCGAGACCATGACAGGTACCTCCGGCGTTTACAATGTAACCGAAGGAATTCCGGTAAAATACAAGATCAGTCCCGCCGGCACTTCCCCCCCGAACCTATACCTTCGGCCAATCAGGCCGCAAAATGCACCTTACCTTTGAAGACACCGAAGGAACCCTTTCCGACCAGACCATCAGCATCATCGCAGCCACCCCCGACCCCAACTGCTACATGGTACAAGCCGGAAGTACCGTAGAAATCCCCCTGCGCAAACTATTCTGGATATGGGAAAAAGAACTGGGCGAAGAACTCGACCCACTCAACCCCGCAACCCTCAGCCCAACCCCACAAATCATCTGGCAAACCACCCCGGGACTCATCCGCAACGCCACCCTGTCCGGAAGCGGCGGAGACTACCGCAACTACACCCTCAACGTCACCACAGGCCCCACACAAGAAGGCAACGCCCTCATCGCCATCCGGAAAGGCAACAGCACAGACATACTCTGGAACTTCCACATCTGGGTAACCGGTTACGACCCCGATAACGGAGGAAAAGTATTCCCCCTCACAGCCAACCACACCTTTATGGACCGGAACCTGGGTTCAAATGGCAACCATACCACCCTCAACGCGGAAGGTAACGGATTCTCTTACCAATGGGGACGCAAAGACCCATTCCCGGGTGCCAAACAACTTGTCTGGGAAATAAACCTGGCAAACCCTACAAACCAACGGGAAGTAGTTGACGGCTCAGGCAGCCCCGTGTATACCACTTTCGAAAATGTAGCCGTAGAAAATAACCTCCGGAACAGCATTCTCCACCCTACCATCTTCTATAATACTAAAGAAATAAATGTGATGAACGACTGGTATACCACCATATCAGAAAAAAATATCAGAATGACTACCTATGGAAAGACAGGAAAAATAGAAAATCCATGTATGACCCCTGTCCTGCCGGCTGGAAAGTTCCCGGAGTGGAAGAGTTCAACCCTTTGGAAACAGGAGTGGCAAACGGAACAATCAGCCCCTCTGAAGTGAATGGAATAAAGCGCATCTATACAAAAGGGCCGGATACATGGGAATTCCTGTATGCCGGAAAATAAATGAAACGCTTGTACTCTTTCCCACCGCTGCCGCCTATTTATGGACAAATACCTCATCTTTGACGAATGCAGGGGAGTTCCTCATCTACGCCGGCACCCCCGGTTTTGCCGGTTCCTCAACCGAACCCCGGAAAGAAGGAAGTACCATCCGCTGCATCAAAGACACCCACGCATGGGATCCATCAAATCCATAACCGATCACCCCACAACACATATAGGTTTCATCAAGTGATTTAGTTTTTCATTGTTTAGGTTAGCAGGAGGCCCGCAGCGATGCCCGCCCCCTGCACTCTTTCCATTCCCCCACCCATTCCCAAAACAAACCCACTACCACCACCCCATTCCGGAGGGAGTTTACAAGCACGCTCCTATTCACCTCCTACGGAGCTAAGGAGAGTGAGGGTAACCCTGATACCTATAGAAAGAGTAACTACAAAGGGGAGTTCCTCATCTACGCCGGCACCCCCGGTTTTGCCGGTTCCTCAACCGAACCCCGGAAAGAAGGAAGTACCATCCGCTGCATCAAAGACACCCACGCATGGGATCCATCAAATCCATAACCGATCACCCCACAACACATATAGGTTTCATCAAGTGATTTAGTTTTTCATTGTTTAGGTTAGCAGGAGGCCCGCAGCGATGCCCGCCCCCTGCACTCTTTCCATTCCCCCACCCATTCCCAAAACAAACCCACTACCACCACCCCATTCCGGAGGGAGTTTACAAGCACGCTCCTATTCACCTCCTACGGAGCTAAGGAGAGTGAGGGTAACCCTGATACCTATAGAAAGAGTAACTACAAAGCAACTTACACTAACAAATGCCCCGTGACATGATTATTCGTAATATACCTGATAAAATAAAGATCATCTTCCGGGTGATAAGTAAAAAAGAAATACCAGGTAGTCCGTTTGTTTTTAGGATAGACTACATAATAAAGGTCTTTTCCATACCGGGCATAACGAACCGGAGCATAGTGCTTCTGTTTTAGGTGGATAGTCGTTTCCATATTCCGTATAAGTGAAATTACATACTTACGGGCTGACTCGTGAAATCCAAAATAGTCTTTCTGATAGAGAGTTTTAACAAGTCCACGAAGATATAGTGTAACGGTTTTGGTATAAATAATTCTCATTTCTTCTTAAACAACTCATCAATATATTGCAGGATATCTTCTAATAATTCATCACCGGTAATGCTATCAGCCAGTTCCTCTTCCATAGGTGGTGGAGAAAACTTCATTTTTACTTCTCCATACTGTAAAGCAGGTTCCGAAACTCTACAGGCTCCCATTTTTTTTGTTCATGATTATATTCCTTTTTCATAAGTTAATTGATTTGGATTTGTTAAGTAGCAAAGATAAAAGTTTTTCGGTAGAAGATATGTTTTTAATAGACAGTTTTATAATACCTTTTCCATAATACGATCTATGGATGCCTTATATCCCGAAGGGATCGCAGGAGAATCGAAGATCAGCCTTATCCAATAACTGCAGGATGCCCATCCCGTGGCGCTGACGACATTATTGCTCTCCCCGGCTCCGGAGGCAGCTTAATCTAACACCGGAATATTTTTGGGCAATAAATTCTTTATTTGTTAAAAAATATTAACTTTATTCCGACTTAAAACCCATTTTGAACAGGCGCAGGTATAAAAAATGGTTTATTTGTTTGTGTTGACCCAACTAAAAACCGACCACTTATGGAATATATTCAAATATTAGACAGCTTAAAGTCATATCTTGCTATCCGGTATAATGATAAAAAGATTTATCAGAAAAAACTGGCAGCAGTCCTTGGCATGAGTATTCCAACGGTCAGACGGAGGCTAGCAGGAGATACATTGTTTACATTAGAGGAAATTTCGGTTATCTGCGAGGAACTGAAGATTCCGGTTGAAGAAGTTTTTTACAATTGCAGCCACTGTACCAGGCAGCCACTGGAATTCTTACAATATGATTTCAACGGCTATGAAAATGAAAGTAATGAAGTGTTCGACCAGTCGACAGAAATGTTTTTCTACGCCGCCCAGTCTGAATATTCCAAGTTTTATATCTCCTGCAATACACTTCCGAACATATTGAACCCCAGTTTTGAATGGTTAGCACGCTTTGCTGCCTTTCAATGGATTTTCTTCGCAAAAGGTTCCGGAGCTCTGCCCTCCCTTTCGGATATTACCTTAGCCCCACAGTTAAAAGAGCGGTTGGACAGATACCTGTTGGCGGTACGTTGCCTTAAAAAGTCGGTATGCCTGGTAAGTAATAAGATAATAGAAAACTATATTACTGAAATCCGGCGGTTTTACCTGCTTGGCTATTTAAATAAAGACGATGCCAGGCAACTGGTAGTAGATATAGAAGGAGTACTGAAGTTATTTGAACAGGTCTGTATCCATGGCCGTTTAGAGAATGGAAAAGAAATGGAGATTTACTGTCCGGATTTGTTTTTTCCCAATGATATGTATATCGTGGAAAGTGACCGTATGAATTTCACTGTGTTCCAACCCAACCCGGTAAACCCGATGGTCAGTAAAAGCCCCAACGTATGTTATACGGTTACGAAGTGGTTTAACCTGTGGATGTACTCCTCTACACTTATCAGCCAGACCGGTGTACAGATCAGGCAACAATTTATGGAAGAACAATACCAGGCACTTAACGAATTTAAGGCTTATATCGGTATGTAAATTTCCACATGCCCTACTTTAACTCATAGGAATATGGATTACCAACAATTAGTAAACACTATTAAACACCTCCTGCAGGAAAAATTTCCGGATGAATCCAACAAAGCCCGGCTACTGGCCGGAATATTGAATATAACGGAGTCGTCCGTATACCAGAAATTCAATGGCGACCGGCAGTTTTCGCTGGAAGAGATAGTTAAAATAGCCCATCTTTTTTCTGTTTCCACCGACACTTTGTTGGGGGAAACTCTCTCTGAGTTTACCCATCGGATGGAGCTTACGTTTACCAAAAATATGTCAGAGCATCAAAGAGCCGTTTATATGGAAGAAACTGCCCGCTCCATGCTGGGGCAGATAGCCAAAGCCGGAACTTCCAGATTTACGGGCGTATGTAAAAACATGCCTTTAGTCAGCTTTTGTTACTTTGAATGGCTCATGAAATTTGCCCGGATGAAATGGCTCTATTTCCACAACTGTTTAGAGGAGATTGTTCCGCTTAGGGAAATGCCCTATCCCGGCAAATTTGCCAACATGTGGGATATCTACAGGGAAGCATTCAGTTCATTCCGGCGACTGGTCTTCATCGTAGACGGAGACATTATACGAAATTATCTCCTCGATATACGTTTCTTCCAACATATTAATTATGTGACCCCGGAAGAAGCAAACCTCCTGCTGGACGACCTTGTACGCTCATTAAAGTCAATGGAAGAGATCTGCCGTGAAGGCCAGACTGCAACCCCCGGACAGGAGATTGCCATTTTTTTATTCCGACATTGCCCTTTACAATGATATTTATCTGATAGAAAGCACTCCGGCCAACCAGGGCATTCTCTTCACACAGGGTTTTATCCCGATTATCCATAAAGAACCACACACCTTCAACGTACTGCGGGAATGTGTAGACTCCTGCATACGCTCCTCTAACGCTATTTGCGGCGTGGCCGTGTTAAAACGGAATGCTTTCTTTGAAGAACAGTACCGGCAGATAGATACCTTCAGGCAAACTATTACCTGTAAAGGATAAGTGCAGACGAAGCCGGTATAACCGTTTGGCCGCCTGTTACTAATCCCAGACCATCCATATTAATTTTACCATCCCGGCATACAACCATCCAGCTACCCTCCGGAATAGTAATGGGTTGGGATGCTCTTTTGCCATTGAATACAACCAATATTTCTTTCCAGCTATCCCCGTTAGCATGTTCACCTAAGGTATAAGCGATTACACCGGGCACCTTCGTATCGATAAAGCGTAAATGCTGTTGTACGCCTGCTGCTGTTGGGATACGGAAAGCCGGATGCGCTTTACGCAAAGCGATCAAATCGCGGTAGTAGTTGAACACATCCTGATGGATCGATTTCAATGTCCAGTCAATCTGGTTGATACCATCAGGCGATTTATAACTGTTATGTACTCCTTGTTTATCGTGGAACAGTTCTTCGCCTGCCCGCATAAAAGGTACTCCCTGGGAAGTAAAAATAACTGTCTGCGCCAGTTTGTTAAAGCGGATCAGTTCCTCTTCCGTTGCCCCCTCAGGAGCCGACAGGCGTAGTTTATCTACCAGGCACAGGTCGTCGTGGCAGGATACATAGTTAATTACCTGCGAAGGGTTGTTGGCATAAGGAGCATCTGCATATAATATTTGCGAATAGTCTATCTGCGGATGCCGGACAGCTCCCACAATTCCGAACTTTACCGTTTCTATATTCCCGGCAGTTAAACCTGAGGCAAAGCCCGCCTGTTTCTCTTCGAACACACTTCCTTTCAGGGCATCACGCAGGTCGTCACTGAATACAGCTACCTCATTCATATGGATCGCATTTACTTTGATAGCACGTTCTTCAACCGGCAGTGGCGAGTCGGAAGCTGTCCACCCTTCCCCATATACGAAGATAGTTGGGTCTATTTTTACCAGCTCTTCTTTTATGATATTCATTGTTTCCATATCGTGGACACCCATCAGGTCGAAACGGAATCCGTCAATATGATATTCTTTTGCCCAATATTTAACCGATTCTACAATATAGCAGCGCACCATTTCACGCTCCGAAGCCGTTTCGTTTCCGCATCCCGACGCATCCGAATAAGATTCATCTTCCTTAAAACGATAATAGTAACCGGGAGCCGTAAGGCTGAAATTTGATTTGTCATTCACATAGGTATGGTTATACACCACATCCAGAATTACCCGCATTCCGTGGTTATGCAGGCTTTGTACCATCTGCTTAAACTCCCTGATACGGGTAACGGGGTTATAAGGATCGGTTGAATAGCTTCCCTCCGGAACGTTATAATTCTTCGGATCATATCCCCAATTATACTGGTTCTCTTCCAGGCGGGTTTCGTCTATCGAACCAAAATCATATGAAGGTAAAAGATGGATATGGGTAACTCCGAGCTCTTTTAGGTGGTCAATACCGGTTGCTACCCCGTTAGGGCCGGTTGTTCCCTCTTCAGTAAGTGCCAGAAATTTGCCTTTATGTGTAATGCCGGAATTAGGGGCAATGGAAAAATCGCGGTGGTGTACTTCGTAGATAATGATATCCGTGTAATTTTGCTGTTCCGGAGCTTTATCATTCTCCCAGCCTGCCGGATTGGTTTGGGTCATATCAATAATAGCTCCCCGGTTACCGTTTACCCCTACAGCTTTTGCCCATATTCCGGGAGTTTCTTCCAGCCATGTACCATTTGCAAATACTTCAAAGGTATAGAACTTACCCAACAGATCTCCATCAAGCTCCGTGCGCCAGACGCCGTTCTCCGCACGGGCCATCGGGTAGGTAGCTAAAGGAACTCCTCCTTCACCCGCTTCATAGAGATTCAATCGTACCTGTGTGGCTGCCGGCGACCAAAGTGTAAAAGTTGATTGCATTGGCGTATAAGCAAGTTCTAAATCATTTCCATAATAAGCCGGATATGCTTCATAGGTTTTATATTTACCTGCTAAATTACACCCGGCCAGTAATAGCAAAGATAAAGATAAGGATAAAAATTTCTTTTTCATGGCAATTCCTTTAGTGTTGTTTGTCTTTTGTAAAGATACAGGATTGGCTGGTTAGGAAAACAGGAATGGCTTCCTTTTATCTTAAATATAATTGCAAACGTTTCCGGTAAGAACAGCGTTTATAATCAAAACGATCAGAGGAGTGCTTCAGAGAGAGTTAATTCCTCGCCCGGTTTAAAATGAAGCGTTTTTATACCTAACATTTCCGCAGCGACACAATTGACCAGGGCATCGTCTATAAATAAGGTCTCATGAGCATGAATGGCTGCATCCTACAGCACATATTTGTAAATATCATCGTTAGGCTTCAGCATATGGAGCTCGTACGAAAGGTATATCTTATTAAAGAAATCGGATACAGTATGTCCTTTATAGGAAAAGCAGTTTTTTACCGACCATTCCCAGTGGATCGCATTCGTATTACTTAATAATAATACGTTGTACTGTTTGCAAAGAGCTAAGATCAGTTCGAGTTTATAAGCAGGGATATCGCCCAACATAGCAATCCAGGCGGCATCTATTTCCTCGTCGGTAAGCGGATGTCCGGAAAGCTGGCGGAGGCTATCATGGAATTCAGGGATGGTAATAGAACCAACCTCAATTTTCATAAAAAGGTCTTTATGGTGGGAGTTATTGGTAATCTGCTCGCGAACATCGGGTACCCCCAGGCGTTCGAATGCTTCAATGCAGCGATTACATGTAATAGCGATTACATGTAATATTGATAATTACTCCGCCAAAGTCGAAAATAATATTTTTAATACCTTCCCTTTCCATACACCGGAATTACCATTAAGCCTGCTGTCATTTATAAAAAGCAGCAGGCTCATAAAACAAAGATATAAATTAATGTTTTAAAAAACAGTTTTATTACAATTCAGGAAGAATTATTTACATTTTATGATTAGTTTTTGCATTGTGTGCTATCATTTGGTTCAATATTAAAGGTACAAAAAGAGGGAGGACAAGCATTAATTATCTATAATCTATTATAATACAGCCGGTTCACTCCAATACAATGACCAACGATTCGTGGATAGGGGCCCAGTCATATACAAATTTAGCATGCGAGGTTGCATTTCTTACACACATGTGCGAGCGGGGTGTAGTTCCCAATGTATTGCTAAATTCAATCAGTGAAGTACGGGGAGCATTTACAGGCACACCATGTATATACCCTCCGTTACAAAAGCGGCTGGCATAGGATGCAAAACCACCTGTTTCGGTAGAACCATCTACCGGATAAACCATTTTAGGCTTCTTCTCCTGAATAACAAAATAACCTAATGGCGTTTCCCGTTCATAGGGGGGATGATGTGCACCAGTTGTTGCCGGGTTCATACTTCTTACCAGCCACAGGTCGGTATCGCTTTGTTCCAGGGTGGTAATATTCTGGTTGGCACGGTCTACCACAGCCACCTTTTTGAAAGGTATACCGGGACTTGCTTCAAAAAGCTCCACATATTGGGTAGGCACTCTCCATTGGCCGTCAAAATTGATTGTCTCTATCACATAGTAGTTTCCAGCCTGTTGAATAATCCTTACCGGAAATCCATCCCTGCCATACCGTTCGGGCGTTACCGTATCTTTTCCATAGAATGGGATACCCTGGTAACGCTCCACCCCATATGAATCGGCCAGCCGGTTATAGTCATTTTTACTGCTATTGTCGGCTACAGGAGGTTCGCCGTTTACATTCTTACGGTTTTGTACTACTCCCCACCGTCCACTCTGTTGGTTAGCCTCCATCACCCGGGCCAGGTGTTGGCGGATTTTATCCCATTGAAACTCACGTATAGTTTCTTTATAAGGATAGGTATCCGCAAGTGTATACTGATCATACAGGAAGTCTTTTTCAATCCGGATGGTAGAAGGTTCCGGTTTTGCCGAGGAGGCAGCACTCAACAGAAACAGGTAAATAATAGCCAGCAATTTTATCAATCTTTTCATACTTCTGACGTTTTAAGATAAATATCTTACAACACCATCTTTAGTATAAAAGTTGTTTACAAATAAAAATAATATAAGGCTGAGAAGGATAACCCTTTATCAATAATCATAATCGCGCGATTCGTCAGGTTCGAATAAATTCAATTGGATAGGACCTTCACGGGAAGGCTTCCCGGCATCTCCGAAAACAGTTTTCTCTCCGTATTGATAAGAGGTGGCCCATTCATGTTCAATCCAGCGGTCAAAGTAATTAGCCGGGGTAAAGCCCTTTTCCATCTCCATAGAAATACGGGAAAGATTCTTTAAGGCCTCCGATTTATCTTTATCACCTAACCTGGCCCGCTCGATAGAGGTATGCATCACCTCAATGGTTTCATCGTATATCCTGGTTGGAACCGGAAACGGATTCCCATCTTTTCCTCCATGGGCAAAAGAAAAGCGGGCGGGATCGGTAAAGCGCGAAGGCGTTCCGTGAATCACTTCACTTACCAGCGTAAGCGATTGTACCGTACGGGGTCCCACTCCTTGCAGCAACAGCAACGACTCCATATCGGTTACATTCGTTTCATGGGCTAAGGTAAGCGCAGCACCCAGCCTTTTGAGGTTTACATCTTTGGCTTTTACTTCATGATGACGAGGTAAAATTATATTCACCTCCCGCATCAGTTTATCCGGGCGCTCGCGGGTCAGGTTAAGGATGGCCTCTTTGGTAGGAACAGCCAGTTTATCTGTCAGGTTGAGGATGGGTCCCTGGCTTTTACCACACACCGAGGTATGAGGCTCTTCCATAAAAGATTGCAAAGAAGAAGAAAGCCAGTGGTAACGGCGGGCCATCCGGCTTGCCGGATTCATACCCTGCTGGATTACAGCCCACTCGCCCTCCTGTGTAACTACAAACGAATGCAGGTAGAGTTGATATCCATCCTGTATGGCTGTATTATCCACTTTGGCAGAAAGCTTGCTATTACGTACCAGCTCGTCGCCGTTCAATCCCGTCCGGCTGGCAATGTCCAATAGTTCTTCAGGGGTTTGCCTGGAAGCATTTCCCCTTCCGCCACATATATATACACCCAGTTCGGCCGACCGTTTATTGACCGACTTCTTCAAAGCATTCATTACCGAAGTTGTAATACCGGACGAATGCCAGTCCATCCCCAATACACAGCCTAAAGACTGAAACCAAAACGGATCACTCAGGCGTTGCAACAGCGCCCCGCGGCCATATTCTATTACAATTCCCTCAACAATAGCCCCGCCCAGTAGACTCATCCGCTGTGCCAGCCAGGGAGGAACGGTTCCGTAATGCAGGGGTAAATCGGCATGTCCTCTTTTCATATTTACGAAGGTACATAAAATAGCCATACCGGAAAACCACCCCGCCCCATCCTACCCTACTTTAACTATTAATAAATACTGTATATTGTTAATTCCTCTCTTTTCCAACCGGTTATATCCTCAGCTACCCGCGCTTGCCTTACTGATTGTTAACATTTCCGGCAACCTTGCGAACTAATCTATGTTGTTAGTTGTGAAGAGTTTATTTATCAATCATTTAATAAGTATACTTAGAGCTGAATATATATGAATAAATTAATTTAGTAGTGACGATTGGTTGTTTTTATACATATGCATGTACCCCGAAAGAAAAACAACAGAAAGATGAGAACAATAAATCCAGTTTTACCACCGCTACCCTGATGGGGAACGATTCTTTTACATCTCCATCTGATACCGGTTATATCGATCTTGATTTTCATAACGGTGAAGCAGAGATCGAAACGGTAAAACAGAAGAACCAAACGATCTACCTGACATTCAACTCAGGCGACCATAAAAAAGTAAGGGCTACCCTTACTACACCCGATTCGCTGGCCAATGTACGGTTCAACCGGATCTATCTGCCGGATGGTGATGCAGATGGTCCTTTCGGCTGTACACTCGAATACGAATTTCCTGAAGCGGGAAATTATGAAATAAGTATTCACGAGAATATGATGGCCGGCGAACCCTGGAGTGGCAGGCTTAAAGTCAAAGTAACATTAGAGTAGAGATGTCTGGTGGACGTCTTTTCCCCGAATTAATGAAGACGTCCACCGGGTATCTCTATAAAATCATCCTTCCCCTAAACAGGTTATATCAAACAGAAGATATAACCAGACATCATACATGGAAATAATAGAGACCTTTCTTACCCCCCCAGCGCATGGATTGCGCTCTTAACACTGGTATTCCTGGAAATCGTATTAGGGATTGATAATATTGTATTCCTTTCTATTATGTCGGCCAAAGTACCACCCGCACAACAGGCGCATGCCCGCACCACGGGGTTACTCTTGGCCATGCTTGCCCGGATTGGGTTATTATTTGGTATCTCGTTGTTAATGCGTTTGAAAAACCTCTTTTCAGTTCTCATACCTCATGGGTGGATGGCACGGTAACCGGACAAAGCCTGATTATCCTGGCCGGAGGGCTATTCCTCCTTTATAAAAGTGTATCCGAAATACATAATAAGCTCGAAGGAGCAGCAGGACAACCAGTAAACGGTACGGGCAGAAGTAGCTTTTGGCATGTAATCATCCAGATCGTACTGCTCGATATTGTATTCTCGTTTGATAGCGTACTCACTGCGGTGGGCATGGTAAGCTTTACCGATTACGGATATGTGGATGCCATGTCCATTATGATACTGGCCATTGTACTGGCTATTATGATGATGTTGTTTTTCTCCGGCCCTATCAGTGCATTTATCAATAACCATCCTACCATCCAGATGCTGGCCCTCTCCTTCCTGATCCCTATCGGGGTCATGCTATTGGTGGAAGCTGCCCACCTGGCAGACATTACCATCTTCGGCAAAGAAATACACGAAATACCCAAAGGATATATCTATTTTGCCATTGCCTTCTCGCTTTTAGTAGAATGGCTTAATATGAAATTATTCAAACGCAGCCGCAATAAAGCAAAAGAAAAGTAACTGCCCGGCTTTATACCCTGTAGATTTATAGCTATATTTACAGGGAATAAACGATTTCCCGCTATGGATACGTCTGACTTTTACCAGACTATATACAATGTAGTTGCCCAGATACCTGAAGGCAAAGTGGTAACCTACGGACAATTAGTGCGACTGGCAGGCTATCCGGACCATTCCCGGCTGGCAGGAAAAGCCATAAGCCTGACGCCTGCAAGGCTTCAGTTACCTTGCCACCGGGTAGTAAACAGCCGGGGCCGTACCGTCCCCGGCTGGAATGAACAACGCCAGTTACTCGAAGCCGAAGGAGTTACCTTCCGTACCAACGGAACCGTATACGTAACCAAACATCAATGGGAAGAAATACTTCCCTAAGAAAGGATATAATTACTAATCTGATAATAAAATAAAAAGATTATACTTAAACCTTAGATTTAATTGGTTAATTAATACTGTTTTTTGACCCCTGGCGTTACCCTCTCGCGGAACTTCCCTGTTCCAATAAGCTAAATTTATAACTATTTAAAAACAAAAAGAGCTCATGAACGGTTTTAATACAAAACATGCACAAAGGATGGCACGTACAGTTAAAGAAGCAATTTTACACCGCAGAAGTTATTACAGGATCAGTAATACTTCGCCGCTGCCTGAGAGCGAACTGAAAGAGCTGATTAATTTTGCTGTGCTACATGTACCGTCTGCTTTCAACTCCCAATCTACCCGGCTGGTATTACTGCTGGGAGAACACCACACCAGGCTTTGGGAAATTGTAAAAAGCATCCTACAGGACATGGTTCCGGCAGATGCTTTTGAAAAGACCCGGATGAAAGTGGATACCAGCTTTGCGGCCGGACACGGAACCATCCTTTTTTACGAAGACCTGGAAGTAATAGAGAAGTTACAAAAAGACTTCCCGACCTACCGTGATAAATTCCCGGAATGGTCCGGACACACCTCTGCCATGCACCAATTTGCCATCTGGACCCTACTGGAAGATGCAGGATTAGGTGCATCCCTTCAACACTACAATCCTTTAATCGATGAACGGGTAGCCGAACAATGGCATATTAACCCCATGTGGCGGTTGATTGCCCAGATGCCTTTTGGCACACCGGAAGAACAGCCGGGCCAGAAAACGTTTGAGCCGCTCGATAAAAGGATCTTACTCTTCGAGTGATGTTTATATATTCAGCCTTTATTTGATTCATAATAGGCTCACAGGCAAAGCGTTGCCTGCTGAGTCTATTTTTTACAGCTTTTTCCCAGCATTATCCTATCTACTCTACTTAAACCGTATTAAACAATTATTTCAATTACACGGAAAACAATCCCTTCCGATGCAATATTCAAACAACAAAACTTTCTTATACGAGGCCTTGTTCTTAGTTGGGATAATAAGATAGATCAAACCTATACAATATATATTTAATAATAAAAGAGATGAAAAAGATTGGATTATTTTACGGAGCCGGCTCCCATACTACAGCTACCATAGCCGGTAAAATTAAAAATGCCTGCCAGGGCTGCGATATCGAGATCATAGCAGTAGAAAATGCCGGCGGAGCAGACTTTGAGAAATATGAAAATATCATTGCCGGAGCCGCCACCTGGCCCGAAGGCGAACTACCCGGCTACTGGGACAAAGTTATGCCTGAAGTGGCTAGCCTGGATATGCACGGCAAAAAAGTGGCTATCTTCGGGTTAGGCGACCAGCGAGGCTACCCGGATAATTTTGTGGACGGTATCGGCATCCTGGCCCGCTCGTTTGCTGCACGTGGGGCTACAATTGTGGGGTATACCTCAACCGAAGGTTACCACTTCACCTGTTCGCGGGCAGTAACCAACGGCCAGTTTATGGGCCTGGCCATCAACGAGGTAAACCAGTCGGAACTAACCGACGAGCGTATACGCCATTGGATAGAACAACTAAAAGGCGAATTCGCATTGGAAGTAGCCGAATGAATTTTCTTCTAGCCATTTTTATGTCTGTCCCGGAATGTAACTGTGAAGTTACTTCCGGGATTTTTTATAGATTGCACAAAAAAACGCTTTATGTGCAGCACATTTTATTTGATTATGTGCAATATTTTAACAAATAATTATATCTTTACCGCCGTTTTACAGTGTGAAACACTTAAAATTGAAAGTTATTAAGATAAAATTATGAAGAAAAGTATTGTAATGGCGGCTATATGCCTGCTACCTGCCTCCTATGCGACAGCAGAAGGATACCAGGTAAACGCACAAAGTACTAAGCAATCGGGTATGGGACACGTAGGAGCGGCTATGAAGCTGGAAGCAGAAAGTATGCACTTCAACCCTGCCGGTTTAGGATTTATGGATAAAACGATTGACCTCTCGGCCGGGGTATCAGCAGTATTTGCCAAAGCCAGCCTTACCATCGATGGCAATAAATACAAATCCGATAATGATCCGAGCACCCCACTATATGTATATGCAGGATTCAAAATATACGATAATCTTTCGGGAGGGATTAGCTTCAATACTCCTTATGGAAGTGCTATGAACTGGGGAATTAACTGGCCGGGTTCTAACCTGGTACAGGATATTGCCTTAAAGGCCTACTCCATCCAGCCCGCTATTTCATACAAAATGTTTGACCGCCTGAGTATCGGTGCGGGACTGATGGTCATGTTCGGCGACTTTTCCCTGAGCCGTTCGCTGATTGGTGCCGGCGACCTGGAAAGCTTGCGTGCAGTAGCTACCATCTTACCGGATTATGGTGTTGAATATGATTTAACCACTAAATTGGATAATTATAAAGATATAGCAGCAGCCTCTGCTACCCTTTCCGGAAATACAAGTGTAAAAGTGGGCTACAACCTGGGAGCCATGCTGGATGTAACCGATAAAATAACCCTGGGAGTCTCCTATCGTTCCAAAGTAAAAATGCGTGTACCCGAAGGTACGGCAGTACTGAACTATGTAAACGAAATGGAAATTAAAGAACTGATTAGTGTGGTCAATCCTTTTTAGGAGAAAAAGCTATCTCCATTCCTCCACTTGATATGGGAACATTCGATGCCTTCCTGCCTCTTCCCGCTAACTGGAATGTAGGTATCAGCTACCAGCCTGCCGATCAATGGATCGTATCGGGAGAAGTACAATTTGTAGGATGGGGTGCTTACAAAACCCTTAATATCCAGTTCTCGCAGGAAGTATTGGATGGCTATAGTATCGATGCACCCAAAGAATATAAAAACTTACGCATCTACTGCCTGGGTGCCCAATATGCAGCCACCAACCGTTTCGACCTGCATTTAGGAGCCTATCTGGATGAATCGCCCGTAAAGAGTGATTACCTGAATCCCGAAACTCCCAGTATGAACAAACTGGGTATTACGGCCGGTTTCAGTTTCCGTCCGTTAGAATATTTCTCCGTAGATGTAGCATTAGCCTATGTAACAGGCTTCGGACGCGACGGTTCCTATACCGACCAGTTAAGTGGTATCGAATTTGGCGGCCATTATAAGGTGAATGCTTTCACCCCATCCGTAGGTGTATCTTATGCTTTTTAATAAATAAATTCAATATGTGACTATTAAGAGGGATGGCTCCTGTGAAGAAGCTGTCCTTCTGTTTTTGCTACATAAATACTTCTCTTCCAATACTATTTAAGCCTTACCACGTTTAATAGTTAAATTAACGGTTTTCATGCATGAACAATCCGTATCTGATTCCTGTTACATATCTGGTAGCAATACCTTCCTAAACCGGCTAACTAACTGTAAATTGATGAATTATTCTTTTATTTACTACTTTTTGTATTTTTTAGGCCGGAAAGGAAGGAAATCTGCAATTCAGGGAAATAAAGAAGTGAAATTGACCAATCGGATATCAATTATAAATTGCATCTTTGTAAAAACCTTTAAAAAAGAAATATGATGAGAGTTGCGTTAGTATTAAAACAAGACAAGCAAGAGGAGGTTGAAAATACACAAAAGGTAGTAGTTTTCACAGTACAGGAAAACAAAGTAGTAGGAGTTGAGAATGAGACAGTAGATACCGCGAAGGAAGGACATCTGTCATTATGGGCCCTGACAAAAAAAGTAAATGAGATCTATATGCCGGCCATTACCGAAAGCCTACAGAAATTGTTCCATGCAATTGATGTTACCTTGATGAGCTATGAAGATATGGCTGAGAGCAGGATTTTCAGGAACTATTTAGTTAACTATTAATTAATTAAAAAAACGGATACAAAAAAAGCGGTTACCCTGATAAAGTAACCGCTTTTTTTTATAATTATTTTCTACTTGCTTCACCCTTTGTCTTTCAGGATCACATCATGTGCCCCACCCTCTACAATACTGGTAGAAGAAACCAATGTGATTTTAGCCGTCTCCTGCAATTGCGGAATAGTAATAGAACCACAACTACACATGGTTGCCTTGATCTTACCCAGGGTAATAGCCAGGTTATCTTTCATCTTACCGGCATAGGGTACATAACTGTCGACACCCTCTTCAAACTTCAGCGATTCGTTACCACCCATGTCGTAACGCTGCCAGTTCTGGGCACGGTTAGAACCTTCACCCCAATATTCTTTTACGTAATTGCTACCGATACGCAGTTTCTTGGTAGGCGACTCATCAAAACGGGCAAAATAACGGCCCATCATCAGGAAATCAGCCCCCATAGCCAATGCCAGTACCATATGGTAATCGTGTACCAGGCCGCCATCACTACAGATAGGAACATACATACCAGTTTCCTGCTGATACTCATCACGGGCAGCAGCCACATCAATCAATGCCGTAGCCTGCCCACGGCCAATCCCTTTCTGCTCGCGGGTGATACAGATCGAACCCCCACCGATACCCACTTTCACAAAGTCGGCTCCGGCTTCAACCAGGTAACGGAAACCTTCACGGTCGACCACATTACCGGCACCTACCCGTACTTTATCGCCATAAGTAGCTTTGATCCATTGTAATGTTTCATATTGCCACTCCGAATAACCATCTGAAGAGTCGATACACAATACATCCACACCAGCCTCAATCAATGCCGGCACACGCTCGCGGTAATCGCGGGTATTGATCCCTGCTCCTGCTAACAGTTTTTTATCTTCGGCAGATAATTCATACGGATTCTCTTTATGGCTATCATAGTCTTTGCGGAATACAAAATAAACCAGGTTGCCTTCGCTATCGATAATAGGTAGTGAATTCAGCTTACGATCCCAGATCAACTGGTTTGCCTCGCTCAGGGTCATACCTACCTTACCGGTTACCAACACATCAAAAGGAGTCATCACCTCTTTTACCTTCTTACCGGCACCATCTTTATCGATCCGGTAATCACGGCTGGTAACGATACCCATCAATTTACCGTTAGGGCTTCCGTCATGCGTTACCCCAATCGTAGAGTGACCTGTTTTGTTTACTAAAGCGGTAACATCCGCCAACGTATTTTCCGGCGTTACATTGGAATCACTTGTTACAAAACCAGCTTTGAACTTCTTTACCTTCCAGACCATCTCTGCCTGGCTTTCAATAGATTGAGAACCAAAAATAAAAGACAAACCACCATTGCGTGCCAGTTCAATGGCCAGCTCGGGACCGGAAACCGACTGCATGATCGCAGAAACAAAAGGAATGTTCAGGTTGATCGCCGCTTTTTCTCCGGCCTTTTTATTGTATTTCACCAGGGGGGTTTGCAAATGAACCTTTGTAGGAATGCATTCTTTGGTTGTTAACCCGGGAATCAGAAGATATTCACCAAACGTTCTTGAGACATCGTTTAAATATACAGCCATATATTCTATAGTATTAACTGAAAATTAATGTGCAAAGGTAGTTATTTCTATCGAGCCGGAATATTTTTACTTCGAAATTCATATAAAATTAACAAACCTGACCGATTGTCAACAGAGAGCCACAGAGAAGAAAACTTTACATCCCGGTTAACTGTTTTGTTTCATATATCAAAATACAGACTATGAAAATAACAGTAGACAAGGCCCACTCCCGTGGCTACAGGCAACATGGCTGGTTAAAAACTTATCACACCTTCAGCTTTGCCGATTACTATAATCCGAAAAAATACAATTCGGGAAATTACGTGTACTCAACGACGATACTGTAGCCCCTTCAAAAGGGTTTGACCTGCATCCGCATAAAAATATGGAGGTAATAAGTATTCCTTTGAAAGGGGAATTACGGCATGGCGACTCGATCCATAACACGGAAGTGATCAGGCCGGGCCAGATCCAGGTGATGAGTGCCGGAACAGGCATCTACCATAGCGAATTCAATGCGAGTGATATCTATCCGGTTGAATTTCTGCAAATATGGGTACTGCCACAAACAGAAAATATCTCCCCCCCCAATATAAAAGTTATAATATACAACCCAATAAGCTGGCCTTAATCATCTCGCCCGACGGCAATGCCCCGGCCCATATCAACCAGGAGGCCTGGTTCTCATTAGGAAGCCTGGAAGCCGGATATGTAGAAAAATACACTTTTTATGGTGACAATACAGGCGTATACATATTTATTATAGAAGGCGAAGTAGAGATCAACAACACCGTACTCTCACGGCGCGACGGAGCCGGCATTACCGAAACCTGCACACTCCTGATAGAGGTATTGAAAAAGGCTAACGTGCTGATTATGGAAGTAGCCATGGAATAAAAGCGGGTTTAAGCATACTTTTATGTTAATTAATGTCCATCAAAACGCATAAAGCATAAAATACAGATAATAAAGACACTTTTATGCCGGTATTCCAATTATTACCTCTATCTTTGACACAGTAAACAAAAGAGTTTTTTGTTCTTTATCTTCAATAGATATTTCTTGATTTATTAAGTCTTCTCCATAGTTGAAATCGATCTTCTCACTCCTTGTTTTAAATCAAATATTAATTTTTTAGTTTTTTAGTTTATGAACATTTACATTGGAAATCTCCATTATGGAGTGAAAGAAAATGATTTGAAAGAAATCATGGAAGAATACGGAGTTGTTAACTCAACAAAGTTAATTATTGATCGGAATACTGGCAGATCTAAAGGTTTTGGATTTGTAGAAATGGAAAACGACAACGAAGCAGGCAACGCAATCAATTCATTAAACGGTGCTGATCTGGAAGGACGCACAATGGTTGTGAAAGAAGCAACACCACGCGCATCTTATTGATCTGACAATAAAGATAAAATAAAAGAGGGGATATTCAATTGAATATCCCCTCTTTTATTTTACTAAACCATCAACCAAATCCAATCAGCTTTCGCTAAGGTAACCTGAAACTCCTTCGTTCGTAGCCTTCATGGCTTTTTTACCTTTTGTCCAGTTAGCAGGACATACCTCACCATTTTCTTCAAAATGTTGTAACGCATCTACTACACGGATCGCTTCGTCTACATTTCTTCCCAGTGGAAGGTCGTTAATTACATAATGACGGATTACCCCTTCTTTATCGATCAGGAATAAACCACGGTAAGCAACCGGAGTACCTACCGACTGAAGGTCGCCGCTTTCACCCGTTTTATATTCGGAAGCCAACACGCCGTAATTCTGTGAAATAGTTTTCGAAAAGTCGGAAACAATCGGATAAGTAACACCCTGTATCCCCTCTTTATTCTTCTCCTGGTTTAACCACGTGAAGTGCGAATATTCAGAGTCTACCGAACAACCTACTACCGCTACATTCCTTTTTTCAAACTCCGCCAGTTTTTCCTGGAAAGCATGCAGCTCCGTAGGACACACAAAAGTAAAGTCCATTGGATAAAAGAATAAAATTACATACTTATTCCCCACATACTGCTCCAATGAAAAATCCTGTACAATCTCTTTGCCATTAACCACAGCCGGTGCACTGAATACCGGCGCCTTTTTACCTATTAAAGCTCTCATATACTTACAAATTATTTATAACATTTTTATCTATTAATACAACACAAAAGTAAAAGATAAGTTTGAAGCAGTTAATAACATTTCAATGGATAATTTTTATCTATTGATAGACCCTTTCTATAAAACACCTCCCGAAAACTGGAAAAAACAACCCAAAACCTGCATAAAACACTGATTTTAATACTTTTCTAATTACTTTTTAATTGCACGGTAAAATAAAATGAATACTTTTATATCGTTAAACCCAAGGTTTACTTTGTCGGCTATTCTTTACTATTCGTAAGTATAGCAATACAATTGAATCAAACAAGACCATTTTCATTGTTAAACTATATAACTCCTGCTTTATCGTACATGCAGGAGTGAATACACATGAATTTAATATCCGTTTTTAAATACACATGAATTTAATATCCGTTTTTATTGGTAACAATTAATTAAGAAGAGGAGGAAGTAAAGGATGAAAAGATTTCTTATCGTTGTGAATTTAGTATTTTTGTTAGGTTTATTACTGGTAATTTTTAGCTGATTGACCCGTTTGTATAGTCATTTTTGCTTTTACCTGTAATTTACACCAAAAAAGTAACTGTGAGAGTTACCAAAAACCTGAACTTCATACAACAGGGAGAAGTATCCCGGCCATAGCTAAAGCAGGCCGGCAAATACTTCTCCCTGTTGTATTTTACTAATCCTTTTCGAAACATACACTATTAAAAGTTAAGGAATAAATTAAAAATCCCATCTTTTAATCTTCAAAAAAATTAGCAATCGAAAATCGCCCTGGTCCAATAGCTGGATACCTTAATAAAAGAATTTTCAACGGGAATCCATGTTATCAAGAGTAGCCTACCTAATCCTAATACTATCTGGAATAAAATAAAATTTATCGACTATAATGAATAAATCCCCGGAGGGGATTTTAGCAATAGCCCAACGGATGAGCCCAAAGGCGATTCCTTGGGTAAAATATCATTATTACATAACCTTGCAGAGGTTGCCTATTCCTAAAAACCTTCCTATCTTTAACGCCATAATAACCAAAAACCAAAACCACATTCTTATGGCTCAATCCTTATCTTTAATGTACATCCATCTTATTTTTCACATTAAAACTGATTCCCGGTCAATCCACAGTTTGTTATTGAAAAGTTCCGGTATCGATTACAACGGGGATTACCTGTGGAATGATTAGTCAGGAAACCTCTGCAAGGTTGTGTGAGAGAAACCTACTACCCAGGGTACCGCCTGCGGCTTAACCCTGGGCTATTGATAAATCCCCAGCGGGGATTGTCAGGTCAGTCTACCTTTACTTATATCCCGGCGGGAACTGCTTTCACATCTATATATTATATAAATATACCCTATTTATGGTATTTCCCGTAACAAATAATCCCTCTACTTTTGTTGTATAATTAAAAACATAACAATTTACAATATGGCACGTATCGCAAAAAAACTAACAGATTTAGTAGGGAACACGCCCCTGCTCGAGTTCTCCAATTACAATGCAAGTAAAGAACTGAAAGCCCACCTGATCGGTAAACTCGAATATTTCAACCCGGCAGGCAGTGTAAAAGACCGTATCGCACTGGCGATGATAGAGGATGCCGAAGAAAAGAACATCCTGCAACCGGGAGCAACCATCATCGAACCCACCAGCGGCAATACAGGGGTAGGTCTGGCATTTGTAGCAGCATCGAAAGGATACAAACTGATCCTGACCATGCCT
The DNA here is from genome assembly GCA_021204405.1 of Tannerellaceae bacterium. Classification (GTDB taxonomy): domain Bacteria; phylum Bacteroidota; class Bacteroidia; order Bacteroidales; family Tannerellaceae; genus JAJPZJ01. The sequence continues at coordinate 25,975 of JAJPZJ010000002.1, forward strand.
GAAACCATGAGCCTCGAACGACGCAACCTACTCAAAGCCCTTGGAGCCACCTTAGTGCTTACTCCGGGAGCCGAAGGCATGAAAGGCGCCATTGCCGAAGCCGAAAGACAACGCGAACAACATCCGGGTTCGATTATCCTGCAACAGTTCGAAAACCCGGCCAACCCCTCCGTACATATCCGTACCACCGGTCAGGAAATATGGAACGATACCGACGGGAATGTGGATATATTCGTAGCCGGTGTAGGCACAGGAGGTACCGTTAGTGGTGTAGGAGCTGCCTTGAAAGCCCATAACCCACATGTAAAGATCGTAGCCGTAGAACCCAGTGACTCGCCTGTCCTCTCAGGAGGCAAACCCGGCCCACACAAAATACAGGGTATCGGAGCCGGCTTCGTCCCCAAAATATACAACAGCGAAATAGTAGACGAGATCATCCAGGTATCCAACGATGATGCGATTCGCACTAGCCGTGAACTGGCACAAAAAGAAGGCCTGCTGGTAGGTATTTCATCGGGAGCGGCCACCTATGCCGCCACCCAATTAGCCAGACTACCGGAGAATGAAGCAAAAACAATCGTTGTATTGCTACCCGATACAGGCGAAAGATACCTCTCTACCGTATTATACGCTTTCGATGAATATCCGTTATAAATAAGCAACCGTACCTAATTAAAGAATAAAGGCTACACACAAACCGGTAATACGTTTACCTTTTGTGCGTAGCTTTTGTTGTTTTTATAACGTTCTGCTATAAAAATTGCCTTTCTCTGGCAATAAACGTCAATCAAAACAGCCAAAACCATACACATTCTATATACTTTTTCCTGTTTCCGGTAACTTCTCTTACTAAAATTGCGTTCAATTAAAAAATAATGTGTAATATTGTCGTCTCATAAGAATGTTCACTAGCAAAGAATTAAATGATCGCATCTATTGCATACTATACATGGGCATTAATGACCCCCTGGGGGGTATAGATTCTACATAAACAAGTACAGCGGCCACGTCTCTGTTTTGTTGCAAACCTTTTGCAATTCTATTTAACCCGGCACAACCGGATCATTTTACCAAACATTACATAAAAAATTATATACCGATGAAAGTATTAAAGTTCGGCGGAACATCCGTAGGTTCCGTGAATAGTATTCTGAGCGTGAAGAAGATAGTAGAGGCTATTGACGAGCCTGTAATCGTAGTAGTATCGGCCGTTGGAGGCATTACCGACAAACTGCTGGCTACATCCGCCATGGCATCCACCGGTGATATAATGTACGAAAGCTATTTTGCCGAAATCATCTCCCGCCACAATGAAATAATTGATGGAGTGATCGACCCACAGCGGAGGGATAAGGTAAAAAAAGAGATGCACGGATTATTGGACGAACTCGGCAATATCCTGAAAGGAGTATACCTGATTAACGACCTGTCTGTGAAAACATCCGATACGATCGTTAGTTACGGAGAACGGATCTCCTCCCTGATTATATCGAACATAATCGCAGAAGCCCAATTGTTCGACTCGCGCGAATTTATCAAAACGATCAAACAGTTCAACAAACATATTGTTGACTTCGACCGTACCAACGAATTGATCAAAGAGAAATTCAATCTACTGCCTAAAGTAGCCCTGGTTCCGGGATTTATCTCTTCAAGCAGTGAAAACGGTGAAGTAACCAACCTCGGACGGGGTGGCTCTGATTATACCGCCTCTATCCTGGCTACTGCCCTGGATGCATCCGTACTCGAAATATGGACGGATATAGATGGGTTTATGACTGCCGACCCGCGCGTAATCAGTTCGGCCTATGTAATAGACCGGCTCACCTTTACCGAAGCAATGGAACTCTGCAACTTTGGGGCAAAAGTGATCTACCCCCCTACCATCTATCCGGTATACCATAAAAATATCCCGATCCGTATCCTCAATACATTTAATCCGGAAGCACCGGGCACCTATATCTCACAGGAACGGAGTAAAGAATGCGGACGGGCCATTATTAAAGGGATTTCCTCCATCAACGATACCTGCCTGATCACCGTACAGGGCCTGGGCATGGTAGGCGTAATTGGTATAAACTACCGCATATTTAAAACCCTAGCCCATAGTAGTATCAGCGTATTTATGGTATCCCAGGCCAGTTCGGAAAATAACACCACATTTGCTGTACGGAATGCCGATGCCGACGTGGCCGTGAAAGTATTGAACGAAGAATTTGCCCTGGAACGTGCCCAGGGAGAGATCAGCGATGTGACAGCCGAAAGAGACCTGGCAACCGTAGCGATCGTTGGCGAAAACATGAAACGGACCCCCGGTATTGCAGGCAAACTGTTCAGTACACTGGGTAGTGCAGGTATCAGTGTAATTGCCTGTGCACAGGGAGCTTCGGAAACCAATATTTCATTTGTAATCAAACTGAAGTATCTGCGCAAAGCGCTGAACTCCATCCACGATTCCTTTTTCCTGTCTGAATATAAAGTATTGAATATCTTTATTGCAGGTGTTGGAACAGTGGGAAAGAATCTCCTGGAGCAGATCCGTATCCAACAACCTAAGCTGATGCAGCAAAACGGCCTGAAACTAAATGTAGTGGGTATATCCAACTCTACCAGGGCACTCTTTTTGCGGGAAGGCTTACAACTGGAAAACTGTATCGACGAACTGAAACAAAACGGACAGCCCAGCACCCCGGAAACACTCAGCCGGGAAATCCTGAATATGAATATATTCAACGCCGTATTTGTTGACTGTACGGCAAGCCCGCAAATTTCATCGCTGTACGAAACATTGCTGAATAACAATATATCGGTTGTAACCGCTAACAAGCTGGCAGCCTCTTCATCTTATAGTAACTATATTAACCTGAAAGAAACTGCCCGCCGCCGGGGTGTCATGTTTCTGTTTGAAACCAACGTAGGCGCCGGCCTGCCCATCATCAATACAATGAACGACCTGATTAACAGCGGCGACCATATCCTTAAACTGGAAGCAGTCTTATCCGGTACACTGAATTTCATTTTTAACACCTTAAGTGCAGATATCCCTTTAAGCCAGACCATACAAATGGCAAAAGAGGCAGGCTATGCCGAACCCGACCCGCGCATCGACCTGAGTGGTAAAGACGTGATCCGTAAACTGGTTATACTTGCCCGCGAAGCAGGCTATGCCGTAGAACAGGAAGATGTGGAAAAAGACCTGTTCATTCCACAAAAATATTTTGAAGGCTCCCTGGAAGACTTCTGGGCGACCATCGGCGAGTTGGATGCCGAGTTCGAAGCCAAACGCCAGCAACTTGAGGCTGAACATAAACGGTTCCGTTTTGTTACTACTATGGACAGGGGCATTTGCAAAGTCGGGCTACAGGCGGTAAACAACCAGCATCCATTCTATGAACTGGAAGGTAGTAACAACATCATCATGATCTCTACCGAACGGTACCACGAATACCCAATGATCATCAAAGGATATGGAGCAGGAGCCGACGTAACCGCAGCCGGTGTATTTGCCGATATCATTTCAATTGCTAATATCAGGTAATGGAAAATATTCGAACACGCAGACACCAAAGGCACAGAGATTTTTTATTTTTAATTAAAGACGGTTTCGTTGTCAACCGAAGGACCATTAAGTCCCGGAGGGACATCCTATCCCAGCCCAGGACAACGCCCTGGGTAGTAAGAATAGAGTAGTATCGGAGTGCTGTAAGCACGGCATAATAAATTATGTAGAGCTAAAGCTCTTATGTATATCGTACTTACAGCACTCATCACCCTCACCCCTTAAGCCCAGCGCGTTGCCCTGGGCTGGGATAGGATGTCCCTCCGGGACTTAAAAATCTTCCAGCCAGTCTGGATTGGAATCCCATCCGGCTAAAACTAAAAAACCTCTGGGTCTCCGTGCCTCCGTATTCGAATCTTATTATATTTGTAAATTATGAAACATATTATTATACTGGGAGATGGAATGGCCGACGAGCCCATTGAAGCATTAGGCGGAAAAACCCCGCTCCAATATGCCCACACCCCTTATATGGATAAACTGGCCGCAGCCGGCGTTACCGGGCAACTCAAAACCGTTGCCGACGGTTTCCATCCTGGCAGCGAAGTAGCCAATATGGCAATACTGGGCTACGATATGCCCAGCGTATACGAAGGACGCGGCGTACTGGAAGCAGCCAGCATAGGCGTAACCCTCCAACCGGGTGAGATGGCTATGCGTTGTAACCTGGTCTGTATAGAGAACGAGGTGATAAAAAACCATTCTGCCGGACACATCTCTACCGAAGAGGCCGGTGAACTGATACAGGCATTAAACAACCAACTGGGTTCAGACCGTATCACCTTCCATACCGGCGTATCCTACCGCCATCTGCTGGTAGTCAAAGGAGGAAACAAACAATTGGATTGTACCCCGCCCCACGATGTACCCTTACAACCGTTCCACCCCTTACTGGTCAAACCGGAAACAGCAGCAGCCACCGAAACAGCAGCCCTACTCAACGACCTGATCTTCCGCTCGCAGAAAATCCTGAAAGATCATCCTATCAATAAGAAAAGGATAGCAGCCGGTAAAGACCCCGCTAACAGCATATGGCCCTGGTCGCCCGGATACCGTCCGGCTATGCAAACCATGCAACAACTGTATGGCTTCCGGAAAGGAGCCGTGATCTCGGCAGTCGACCTGGTCCGCGGCATCGGAACCTACGCTGGCCTGTCGGTCATTGATGTAGAAGGAGCCACCGGCCTGTACGATACCAACTATGAAGGCAAAGCACAGGCTGCCCTCGAAGCACTCCGAACAAACGACTTTGTATACCTGCATATAGAAGCCAGCGACGAAGCCGGCCACGAAGGAGATGTAGCCCTCAAAATAAAAACGATCGAAGACCTCGACAACCGGGTAGTCCGCATCATTTACGAAGCCCTGGAAACCTGGGACGAACTGGTAGCCATCGCCGTACTGCCCGACCACCCCACCCCATGCGCCATCCGTACCCATACGGCCACTCCCATTCCCTTCCTGATCTATAAACCCGGATATCCGGCCGACAGCGTAACAGCTTACGACGAATTTACCGTAGCCGGAGGAAAATATGGTATATTGGAGAAAGATCAATTTATCAGAGAATTTTTTAACGACTAATATATATATGATGAAATACTATAGCACAAACAAACAGGCTCCGGTAGCCACCCTGGAAGAAGCTGTTGTAAAAGGACTGGCCGGCGACAAAGGCCTGTTTATGCCCGAACGTATCAACCCAATCGATCCGGCCATTATCAGCAACCTTAAAAACATGTCTTTCCACGAAATAGCTCTCGAAGTAGCTAAAGCGTTCTTTGGGGAAGATATAGAAGAGGCCACTCTAAAACAGATCGTAACAGATACCTTATCCTTCGACACACCCGTTGTACAGGTAAACGATAATATCTACAGCCTGGAACTATTCCACGGCCCTACCCTTGCCTTTAAAGATGTAGGCGGACGCTTTATGGCACGCCTGTTAGGCCATTTCATCCGTACGAAAGGCAACAGAGGCAAGGTAAACGTATTGGTAGCCACCTCCGGTGACACCGGTAGTGCCGTAGCCAATGGCTTCCTGGGCGTACCGGGTATCCATGTATATGTACTTTATCCCAAAGGAAAAGTAAGCCCCATACAGGAATGCCAGTTTACAACATTGGGACAAAATATAACCGCACTCGAAATAGACGGAACCTTTGATGATTGTCAGTCACTGGTTAAATCGGTATTTATGGATGAAGAACTTAATAACCATATGATGCTTACCTCTGCCAACTCCATCAACGTAGCCCGCTTCCTTCCCCAATCCTTCTACTATTTCAATGCCTATGCACAACTGGATAGGATAGGGAAAGCTAACGAACTGGTATTCTCGGTTCCCAGCGGCAACTTCAGTAATATCACCGCCGGCCTGTTTGCCCACCGGATGGGATTACCCGTTAAACGTTTTATCGCAGCCAACAACCGCAACGACGTATTCCTGGAATACCTGCAAACCGCTACTTACACACCCCGTCCTTCCGTACAAACCATTGCCAATGCCATGGACGTAGGCGACCCAAGTAACTTTGCCCGCATCCTCGACCTGTTTGGCAACGACATAAATACCCACCAGAAAGTAAGCAGCCTGATTAGTGGCTACCGGTATACCAACGAACAGATTGCCGGAACCATGCAGGAGGTATTCAAAAATACCGGCTATGTATTAGACCCACACGGCGCCTGTGGCTATCAGGCTTTGGTAGACAATCAACTATCTCCTGCCGAAACAGGTGTATTCCTTGAAACAGCCCACCCGGCTAAATTTAAAGAGACTGTTGACCAAATATTAAACAGCGATATCGATATCCCTGCCAAATTACAAGCCTTTATGCAAGGCGAAAAACAAAGTCTCGGACTCAGCAAAGAATTTGATCCATTCAAAGCCTATTTGCTACAACAAGAATAACATACTTATATAGCATCAAGCCAAGGAAGCATATGTCCTCACTTTCCTGAGGAACATATGCTTTTTATTTTTTAGTGGATGAAATAATCACAGGTTTCCTGCACAGGTAACCATCTGTTACCCGTTCCTTATCTATCTTCTTCTTCTGACCTATGTACATTCTCACCTATTGCTAACTTATTACACCAAGGTGTAATACTTATTTTACCTGGCTATAATCTCTATTACACCAAGGTGTAATAATAATTTCACCCAGCTGTAATAGTTTAAAAGATAGCCTGGTTAAAATTAGGGATAGGCATACCTGTAATTAGCTATATAGTACAGCGCAGGTAATACCCTGAATACTTATTTTTCCTGCTGCTTTTACAACCGAAATCCGAAAAAAGTAAGATATTTGTTCCTGGTTTCGGAGTGTTTCTAAACCAGCATACTAACCAAGCAAAAAACAACACTATGTACGGAAAATTCAAAAGCTTTCTTACTGAAGAGCTTAACAACATCGAGGCGGCAGGCCTATACAAAAAAGAACGTATTATCACTACACCGCAACGTGCCAATATCCGTGTGAACGCAGGCGACGGAGTATTAAATTTCTGTGCCAACAATTACCTGGGACTATCGGATAACCAACGGCTGATCGATGCAGCCAAAAAGGCAATGGATACACACGGTTACGGTATGTCGTCGGTTCGTTTTATCTGTGGTACACAAGACCTGCACAAACAACTGGAGCAAGCTATTTCGGATTATTTCCAAACCGAAGATACCATCCTGTATGCTGCCTGCTTCGATGCCAATGGCGGATTATTCGAACCCCTGTTAAGCGAAGAAGATGCCATTATATCCGACTCCTTAAACCATGCTTCCATTATAGATGGTGTACGTTTATGCAAAGCGAAATGCTACAGGTATGCCAATGCGGATATGGAAGAGTTGGAAAAATGTTTGCAGGAAGCACAGGCACAACGTTTCCGGATCATTGCTACTGACGGCGTATTCTCGATGGATGGCAATGTAGCTCCGATGGATAAGATTTGTGAACTGGCGGAAAAGTACGATGCGTTGGTAATGGTGGATGAGTCGCACTCCGCCGGTGTGGTTGGCCCTACCGGGCATGGCGTTGCCGAACAATATAACTGTTATGGGAAAATCGATATTTTTACCGGTACCCTGGGAAAAGCATTTGGTGGAGCCATGGGTGGCTTTACTACCGGTAAAAAGGAGATCATTGATATCCTGCGCCAGCGTTCACGCCCATACCTGTTCTCAAACTCACTGGCGCCGGCTATTGTGGGGGCTAGTATTGAGATATTCAACATGCTGAAAGAAAGCAATGAGTTACATACCAAACTAATGGAGAATGTAACTTACTTCCGCGATAAGATGGTGGAGGCCGGATTTGATATCAAACCTACCCAATCGGCTATCTGTGCGGTGATGCTGTACGACGCTAAATTATCACAGGACTTTGCTGCTGCTATGCAGGAAGAGGGTATCTATGTAACCGGTTTCTATTATCCGGTAGTACCGAAAGGACAGGCCCGTATCCGCGTACAGATTTCGGCAGAACATGAGAAAGAACACCTCGATAAAGCAATTGCTGCTTTTATAAACATCGGGAAGAAGCTGGGTGTTATTTAATAAAAAGGGATCGAACACGGAGACACAGAGGCACGGAGATTTTTTATTTGAATTTGATATTAAAACCTCCGTGCCTCTGTGTCTCCGTGTTCGATAATATTTTCAAACAAACAGTATGCAACTAAGTAACTACCATAGCCATTGTAATTTCTGTGACGGACGCAGCACCCCTGAGGATTTTGTGAAGTTTGCCATCTCCAATAAATTCAGGGCTTATGGCTTTTCCTCCCATAGTCCGCTCCCTTTCGAAACCTTCTGGAATATGTCTAAAGAGGATATGCCCGAATACCTGGCAGAGATCGAAAGACTAAAAAAGAAATACCGGGAGCAACTAGAAATTTACGTGGGACTGGAAATCGATTTCCTGGATAAAACTTACAATTCTGCTATCCGTTACTTTCAGGAGTTACCGCTGGATTACCGGATCTGTTCTATCCATTTCCTTCCTATCTCCGATGTACTGGAAGAAAAGAATATGGTATGTATCGACGGCTCGTTTGCAGAATTTAAAGCCTCGGTGGATAAATATTTTAACGGTGACATACGCGCTCTTTTCAAACGTTATTTCGATTCCACCAAAGAAATGATAGAAACAGGTGGTTTCGATATTATGGGGCATATGGATAAAATCTATATGAATGGCAGCCGCTTTGAAGAGTTTTACCCGGATGCCGGGTGGTATCGTACGCCCATGACGGAATGCCTGGAACTGGTTGCTGAAAAAGGATTGATGGTGGAGATCAATACCAAAAACCTGGGTCGCAAACAACACACTTACCCCCACCCTTCTTTCTTCAGGCAGCTTGCCGAAAGGAATATCCCCGTATTGGTTAACTCCGATTGCCATTATCCCTATCTGGTAAACGACGGGCGTGCCGAGGCTTTTGCCCTATTAAAAGAGGCCGGGATTAAAACTACCCGTGAATTGGTGAATAGCAGATGGGAAGATGTTCCGGTAACAAGTTTGGCGAATCATCCTAATTCATAACTTCTTCACATATTTATATATTCACATCTACTAAAAAATAGTAGTGTCCAATCGTAGCCGGTTACTTTTTATATACCGGCCGGAGTTTTCTATGCCAATCCCAGGTATAAGTGATGCTATCAGGAGAATATAACTCGTAGGATCCAAATCAAATTTACACCAAAACAACAATTTAATTAACTTAAATAAACTTAATAACCAAAGATAATATTGTATTTATCCTATCCTGGTCATTCTATTAAGAAAACCAACCATCTTCCTATAAAATTCGACGATTTACCCAATTTATCAACTAAAGTTCTGGATGAACTATTGCTTATTGTCATTTTATCTCGCAAAATAAGTTTAAAAAAAACGCAAACAGCGTATTAATTAAGGAATATAAAAGATAAAAACAGTTAAGGAATATAAAAGATAAAAACAGTTGATATCACATCAATTTAAAACTATATATATCCATGAACTTAAAATATAGGATAATTAGTCGATAATTATATTAAGTTGGTTGATAAATTCCTTAAGCCCATTGAAAACAATAAACCATATTTTAACATAAATCAATATTTGATTAAATCTTTTATATCTTTGTCATCAGAAAAAGATTTTTATATCTTTGTCATCAGAAAAAGATAGTAGTTCATCCAGAACTCTATACCACTAACTGTCATGAAGTATGTGAAATTGTTTTTGAATATTTAGTTTTAATTAAAATATTTAGTTTTAATTAAATTAACTGTCTATGTTGAATTTAATTAAATTAACTGTCTATGTTGAATAAATTTAAACCCATTAGCTTAATCCTGTTGGCAGGTGCATGCAGTTTCTCCGGAAACCTCCATGCCGAGATTGCCCCGGTTAAGCCAAACGTCAGTATTTCTCAACAAAACAGAAAAGTAACCGGAACAGTGGAAGACTTCATGGGTCCTGTGGTCGGTGCCTCTGTTGTTGTAAAAGGTACTACTAATGGTACCATTACCGACTTAAATGGAAACTTCTCACTCGATAGTGTAACCAACGGCAGTGTGATACAAATCTCCTTTATCGGGTATATCACACAGGAAATTGCCTATACCGGACAACCGTCTCTCTTTGTTAACCTGGAAGAAGATGCCAAGGCCCTCGATGAGGTAGTAGTTACTGCCCTCGGTCTTAAACGCGAAACCAAAGCACTCGGTTATGCAGTAACCGAACTCAAAGGCGACGACCTGCGTACAAACCAAATCAATCCCGTAGCCTCCCTGCAAGGTAAGGTAGCCGGGGTAGAAATCTCAGGCTCCGATGGTGGTATGTTTGGTTCTACCAAAATCCAGATCCGTGGTGCATCTACGCTGGGAAATAATAACCAGCCGATCTATGTAGTGGATGGTATTATCCTGGATAATGACATCAGTGATGCTGGTGACGCCGACTGGGATAGTAGTGCCAATGACTTTGGTAACGCCCTGAAAAACCTCAACCCCGATGACTTTGAAACCGTATCCGTACTGAAAGGTGCTGCCGCAACGGCTCTTTACGGGTCACGGGGTCTGAACGGTGCCGTGGTAATTACCACCAAAAGCGGTAAAGCTGGACAGGGATTGGGTATCAACGTATCGCAAACCTTTGGTATCGACCATGTATTTGCTACGCCTTCTATGCAGAACGTTTTCGGTCCGGGACAATATTCAGGAAACGTAAGCTATGGGCAGGTAGATGCGAATGGCGCCTATTATTCCTTTGATAATGCCAACCAGTTCTATCTTACTGCTTCCGGACAGGCTATTATACCGGGTCCCGGACAAGCAGATGCTTATTTCCGGCATTGGGGACCACGTTACGACGATAGAAGTATCCTGAACTATATTGGAGATGAAACAACTTACTCGCCTTATAAAAATAACTACAAAGATGCCTATAATTTAGGTTTCAACAGCAATACCAACGTTTCAATCCAGGGAGGTAACGATAAAACAACATTTTATACCTCGCTCTCCTACAAGTATGCAAGTGGTACTTTACCCAATAATAAATTCGAACGTTTATCTATGATGGCTAAAGCATCACACAAAATTACAGATAAAGTACAATTGGAAGCCTCGGTTGCTTTTGCTAACTCAACTCCCAAAAACCCACAACCAAACATTGGGGATAATTTCTCACAAGGGTATTGGGGACGTTCGTATAACACCAAATACTGGAAAACAAGATATAAAGGCGAACATGGTGGTAATGCTAGTAATGACTATGCCGACACTTACGGTAACGTACCGTACACTTCTACCTGGTTCTCTATTTATGAAAACAGTAATGTCCAGAAAGAAACCAATGTACGTCCTACCCTGACACTACACGTTGATTTGCTGGACTGGTTGAAATTTCGCGCCGAAGGTAACTATAACTATTATTATGTACGGGGTGAACAAAAAGAGCTCGGACAAGGATATGCCAATACCAACAGCGGATCTTACAAGCTTACCCAGTCAACCAAAGAGCAAACCAACCTAAATGCTAACCTTACTGCCAATAAAACATTTGGCGATTGGAACGTAGGTGGTTTTGTACGTGGTGAATACTTCAACAGTATGACCCAATACCAGGAAGCAGAAACCCAGAATGGACTGGTAGTACCCGGCCAATACTTCCTCGATAATAGTAGGAATACGCCGAAAACAGAAGCAAAAATCGAGGCAACCAAACGGATGTTCTCCGTTGCTTTTCAGGCAAGCGTATCATGGCGTAACCAGGTGTTTGTGGATGTGACAGGACGTAATGACTGGTCGTCGGCACTGGTATATACTAATGGTACCGGTAACTTCTCCTACTTCTATCCTTCTGTCTCAGGTTCCTGGTTGCTGAACGAAACATTTGAATTACCCGAATGGATCTCACTGGGAAAAGTACGTGCATCATGGGCACAGGTAGGTAACGATACCGAAGCTTATAAAATTAACCAGGGATATACGCTCAACTCTATGCAACGGTCTACCGGATACATATACGGACTGGAAGTACCTAAACAGGTATACGACCCAAATATCAAACCTGAGCGCAAAAACGCCTGGGAAGTGGGTATCGACTGGCGCTTCCTGCAAAACCGGATCCACCTGGATGCCACCTACTATAAGGAAAACACTAAAAACCAGATCATGGAGATATCTGTCCCAAGCGTATCTGGTATCAATAGCCAGCTAATCAATGCCGGTAACATCCAGAACAAAGGGGTTGAAATTGCATTGAATACCATTCCTTTCAAGAATAAAGACTGGGAATGGGGACTTGATTTCACCTATACTAAAAACAGCAACAAAATTATTGAACTCCACCCGAATGTAGCCGATTATATTCTGTTAGACGGATATACCGACTATGGTAACTACCGTATCGGTTCAGTAGCTAAAGTAGGAGGTTCGTACGGTATGTTGATGTCGCAGTATGCCCCTAAAAAAGATGAACAGGGACGCACTGTATTGGTATGGACGGATACCTACCGTGGTGCTTATCCCGACCAGGCTTTGGAAGACGAGATCATTGGTAAAATAACCCCCGATTTCCTGGGATCTATTGCGACCAGCCTTACCTGGAAAGACCTTTCACTGCGGGTTGCATTGGATATGCGTTATGGTGGTTATGTAGCCATGTATGGTAGCCGGTATGCAACTGCTTATGGTATCTCTGAAACTTCACTGAAATGGCGGGATACCGAATACGGCGGTATGACATGGACAAGTAAATACGACGGTGTTACCTATACCGATGGTATGATACCCGATGGTGTATTTGCAGAGGGACAAACTGTTTTAGGTCCGAACGGTGAAAGCTTCAACGTAGGTGGTATGACTTACCAGGAAGCCTATGAAGCCAGTTATGTAGAACCTGTACACGCATCTGTTTACCATTACTGGAGCAACGCCTGGTCGAGTGGTACTGTAAACGACAACTGGTTTGCCAAACTGAACTATATCGCACTACGTGAAGTATCATTAAGTTACCGGATGCCCCGCTCTATTTATTCTAAGATTGGCGCTAAACATTTCAATGTGACACTAACAGGGCATAACCTGGGTTACCTGTACAATTCACTTCCAAACAACGAAAACCCGGAAAGTGTACGTGGTACTGGTTCAAGTGCATTCCGTATGCGTTCGTTCAGCCCCTATACTGCAAGCTATATGCTGATACTTAATTTCGGATTCTAACGGATTCTTTTTTCAAACTTAAACATTTAGAAAAATGAAACATAAAATATTAGCTGCGGTTGCTGCATGTATGATTCTTTTCACAGGATGTAAAGATGATTTTGCAGAGATCAATACCGACCCCTCTTCTGTAAGTGAAGGGAATATTAATTACCTGTTTACCCAGGGGCTTCTCGACTTCGAACCTTCGGGTTATACATTCTGGTTCTACAATGCACAGTTTATGACCCAGTGGGCACAGGCCTTTGTACCTACCGAAGGTTTCTCCAGCAACTTTAATACTATCTCGGCACTGGGCGATCAGGGAGAAAAAACCTATAATGTAATGCGTACCTACCGGGAAGTGGCCTACATACTTTCAGAAATGGATGAAGAAGAGGCAGCCATGTATACACAAACAGTCAGTATGTTCTATCCCCTAATGGTATATCTGGGACTGTTTGACACAGATATGTTTGGCGATATGCCTTATACCGAAGCCTGTATGGCCAGGTATACCGACCCCATGCTGCTTACTCCTGGCTATGATACGCTGGAAGATCTGTATGACCTGTGGATAGACGAACTAAACACAGCCATCAATGCTTTCCTGAATACAACTACGACACAAATCTCCATCGGTAACCAGGATTTTGTATACGGAGGCGATATGGCCAAATGGGCCAAATTTGCCAACTCACTGAAACTGAAAATTGCCGTACGGTTACTGCATGCAAACTTCAGTAGGGCAATCAGCCTGGCCGAAGAAGCGGCTTCGAACGCAGCAGGATTTATGGAAAGCGCAAGCGACGACTTCCTTTATAACCGGGCCACCGATAGCGGCGATAATGCATTCCACTTCGGTAATTCCGTATACCTTGGAGCCGGCAACAAAGATGTGGTAGATTTCCTGAAAAAGAACTGGGACCCACGTATACGTTTCTTTTATAATAAAAACGATTATAACTCACGGGTAATCCAGGGATTCCTCGATACAGGTACAGAAATTCCTTCATTTATTGCTGAAAATATTGAAGTGGATGCCAATAACAACTTCGTAGGATGGTCTGGCATGGGCGAGCCCTGGGACCGTTATTATGGTTTACCTTCTGATTACAATGCCAAGCAGATTGGTGGTGAATTCCGTGAGTATTTTGATAATGCCCTATGGAAACTGTCCGTGAATGGTGCTGAAAAGGAATATACCCCTTATTCTGCAGTAATGGAAGAGTTAATCCGCGGACGCGTTGGATATACTTATCCCGATCTGCCCAATGCAGCCGTTACCATCGACGATGAAAATGTACCCTGGTGGGGATTGTTTATGTCGTCGGCCGAAGTAAACCTCTATCTGGCCGAACTGAAACTGTTGGGTGCTAATCTGCCGAAAAGTGCCGAAGAGTATTATACCTTAGGTATCCAGCAATCGGTTGAGGCTTATGATAACCTGGCCAACCTGAATAAGATTCCTTACTATCATTTTATATATGATGAGCACGATGTAAGTATTGCCCTTACCAACGGCGAGATCGATAAAATGCTTGAACAGGAAGATTATATATTTACAGGTTCTGCCGACGACCTACTGGAAAAAGTATATATCCAGCAATACCTGCATTTTACTTTCCAGCCCACTGATATGTACATGGCAGTACGGCGCTCAGGTATTCCCAAGAAGGATAGTAAGTTGATTGCCTGGAAAGATATTGTGGCCAACACTGAAATACCACGTCGCTTCGATGTAAGTACTCCCAGTGTAACCGACCAGATGTATAATATTATCCTGGCAGCCATGCAACGCCAGGGCTTATCGACCGGACAGGCTAATAATCCTTCTGCACTGAACAGCGAACGCTTATGGATGGACAAAGGTGCTCCCAACTTCGGGGAAGGACCAAACTTCTAAAGTAGTAAAATAATATGAAAACAGAGAGGAGGAAAGCAATGTCTCCCTCCTCCTCTCTAAAAACAATATACCATGAAACGTTTGTATTATCCTTATTAACCAGTTGGTTACTGATAGCCAGCACCGGACAGGTATACGGAGCTAATAATAAAAAAGCCCTCTACCTGTTTGAAAATTTTACGGAAGGCAAAGTGGTGATGAACAACAAAGCACACACCAACGCACTCTTAAACTACGATGCTGCCAACCATCTGATGAAATACAAAGAGGGTGAAGAGACATTAATCCTGGTCAATACCCAGGCGGTGGATACCAAAAAGGGTGCTTTCGGGCAAATCACCCAAACGAATGTGACCGTTATTAATACCAATCATTTTAAAGGAGGTACTTATGAGGTCGAAAGCAGAGATGTTAGCAATATAGCAAACGAAAACGAATACTGGATACCCTATAAAAAAAGCTTTGCAAAATTCAAAAATATAAAACAGCTATATAAATTGTTCCCCGATAAAGAGGAAGATATTACACTATTTATCAAACAACATTCCATTGAATATAAGAATGTAAAAGATATGCTTAACCTTATAAACTATATTTTACAGAGTAATAATTAATTTTTTAACATGATTGATGGAAAGGCGGGTTTCGTGAGAAAGTCGCCTTTTATTTTTACATGCAAAATACAAAGTTACATAAAAAATTAACTTTTATTAGATAAACAATTATAAATATTAGATAAACAAGATGGATTTATGAATCCATCTTGTTCTTTACTTTTTTACACCTTAACCCTTATTGGACTATCAGCCGGATATGGTAATAACCATTAGGGACTGCCATTTCCATCCATGCAAGCTCCTCTAGCGGCACGCTACCAATTGTAACAATAATAGATGAACCATCTTTAATATAAGATGTATCGGTATTGGGGCCAGCAAAACCAAGTACACCTTCAGAAGGAGCACTGATAGTGAATTGGATAGGCTCAGTAGCGTTCTTACTGATATACACAGTTGTCCATAAACCTTTACATGGCGGGTGAGAAGCCCCTCCAGCATAAGAACAGCTACTTTGAGCTATTAAATTCGTTGAACACAAAAGAAGTGAAAAAAGAAATGTCATTAAATAAATTGTCTTTTTCATGAAATTTATAATTAATTTATATGATTATCCGCATAATGTCCTATTATAAATTCTGGATTTGAAATCGGAG
>JAJPZJ010000078.1 GCA_021204405.1 Tannerellaceae bacterium
CGGAGATAGAGGGGAATCCTGAGATTGGTAGCGGGGATCAGAATGCTTGAGAGAGGGGGATAGGTATATACAACAATGGGCTGGCCAATTACTTGGCCAGCCCATTGTTGTATATACCTCTTACCTGAAATGTATCCGTTAAGACCTTTAGCAGGCTTCCGGCATATGAACAAAGGTATAAATCATCTTGTTTGTTATAGACAAAATTTTAATAATGAAATAAATAGAATCAGAATGAAAAAATATATATTTTTATTACTGGCACTGTTTTTTATTGTGGCCTGTAATGACGATGACGATGGGTATTCACTGGATAAATTCTGGGTAAATATTGCTACAGTAGAAAATCCCAACAATGGTAGTGCTTACTTTTTGACATTAGACAATGGAACCCGGCTTTGGGTAGCAGCAACAAATTATCAGGGTTATCGTCCCCAAACAGGGCAACGGATTATCGCTGATTATACCATTCTGAATGATAAACCGGAAGGTAGTACATATGATCATGATGTAAAACTGAACGATGCCTACAATATCCTTACGAAAGGAATTTTCTATATTACACCGGAAACCCAAGATAGTATCGGAAATGACCCGATTGGTATAAATGAGATATGGATCGGAAGTGATTACCTGAACGTACGTTTCTATTATGGTGCATACAATAAGGTACATTACCTTTCTTTAGTACAGGATCTTTCTAAAGAATATACAGATGGCAAGATCCATCTCGAACTCAGGCATAATGCCCACGATGATTCGGAGACTAATCGTATAAATGGTATTGCATCCTTCCTTTTAAGTTCATTATTGGATAATACGGTGACCAGCGCATCGACGTTGTCTCTGGCTATCCATGTAAACTTGTATGGAGATTCGGAAAAGGTATATGATTTTACTTATCATTATAATGAAAACAGAACTTCGGTATCCGACCTTGACCGCGAAATATTCAATGAATATAAAGAAGGGACAGCCGAATAATACAGACTAAAAAGAGGGTGTCAAAAGCCTGATTATATAAAAAATTAATTACGGTTTTTAACACGCTCTTTTTATTTTACATATAATTAATGGATTTATTCTATTAATTTCAATATTATATCCAGAAGCTCTGTGTAATTTGGGATAGGATTATCATCAAACATAGCATATACATCTCCTGTAAAAGTTGTAATATAAATACGAGGTACTGTTGTATAAGCAAACTTATTATAAACTTTCCGGTCTTCCTGCGCTGAATAGGGAAACGTCAAACGATTATTTACCCAGTATTCATAGACATCTTTTTCCTTATTTTCCCGGCTTATTCCAAAATTATTATATCTTCCTGTCCTTGAAAAGTTTGGTATAATGCTTCTATAGCAGGCAATTGTTGCCGGCAATTCGGACATTCTGTGGTAAAAAGCAGGATAACAACAATTTTACCAGACAATAGATTGTCAGTAACATATGTTCCATCAGATAAAATAAGATTAAGAGAAGGTAATCGGTCTCCTATCCCAATAATACTTCCTTCTCCGTCTATCTTTTCATCCTTAATACAACCAAAAGCAAAAAATAACACCAGGAAAATAACAGTAGCATGTTTATACATTATCCTGTCAATTTAGTATTTTCAAAGTTATCAATAATTACTTAAATATTTGATCTATATAGATAATAAACATATCCGGGTATTTGGTAGCTGCCCCTATATGTTCTCCTTTATGTAACCAGAAATCCTTCATACAGCAGGCACTTTCATACATTTCTTCCATAGCCTCAACAGGCATAGGGTCATCTTCTGAATGAATAAATAAAATTGGCATATCGTCCCGTAAAAAAGGTACATTATCTTTTACCGAATAAGGAGAGACTGCATATTTACTGATCTGTTCATGTTGTCCCGGTGGCTGATTAAGAAATTCCCTATCTTCAAATGTTGGCATAGGGCTTTCCAGCACCAGTCCACGTATCCGTTCACTATTTTCCCTGGCAAGTTGTGAAGCCACATGTGACCCAACAGAAGCGCCGTATAATACGATCGGTTTATCTTTTACCTCATCACGTTCAGCTAGCAATTCGAGAAATGCCTGTCCGTCAGAAGCCATATTAAGATGGGTAGGTGTACCCGTTGATCGGCCATAGCCCCGATAGTCCATCATACCTACCTGATGTCCCTGGTTAATTAATGGTTCAACCTGTTTTGTCCATTTAGATAAGTTTGCCTGCTTACCGTAAAAATATACAATAGTACCTTTAGGATCGGCCAAAGGCTTAATAAAAACTCCATGTATAGTATCTCCTTCTACCGGGAAATAAATATCTTCATAGTTTGTAAACTCCAAGTCATTCCAATCTTTATCCGGAGCATAAAATTTTTCATCTGCCTGAGCATAGGTATAAAAATGACATGCTATTACCAATAGGATTGGAAATATAATCTTTTTCACTGTTTTTCATTTATTCTACAATTTACAGTATATAAACAAAACAACAACTTTTTTCTTTTGTTTTAAGATATGAAAAGGTTTAATAAATATTATTCAGTTTGCTTTACCGGATGAGAAATTGATGCTATATATACTAGCATCAATTTTTTAGCATTTTGTTAAATAGAATTTTCCATCATATTATTATCAGGATTAATTTCGTGAATGCTAAAAAGAAAAGGTAGAGTAACATGAACGCTTCCATATTCTTTACCTTTTTACCTCCTAAACAAAGACTTCAATCTACTTAAAACCTTAAACAAAATGTGCCATTCAAATATAAATATATGTGTTACAAGCCTCACGGCTTCCTTATGTAGTTTTTTTACATCACAAAAATAGAGTCATTTTATTACACTCCGATGAAAGAAGGATGACAATCTTAAGAAAGAAAAATATAGTCAGCCACTATAAAGCAAGCTATTTAAAAAGTAACTTTGTGGTTAAAAACAAGAAATAGATAGAGAAAAAACAACTAAAGAGAACTAGCTCCAAACCTGGAAATTTTAAAAGAGACAGCGGTTATACGTTTATGGGAAAGTATAGGAGCCCCAGGTAAATCTGGTAGGTTCCCTGAAAACCGGTCTTCTGGCAAAAACCGGGTTATCGACCTTCATATTTATACAGATGAACTGAATATTTCAGAAAGTTTTTTTGTAATATAGGGATTAGTACACAAATAGCTCTACAAACAACGAGTTGGAATGGATGCCTTAAATGTTATTCTGCTGGGTACCCTACCGCATTGTTTAACAATAATAATTGCCGGTCTGTTAACTTTAATACCCGGCGTAACTGGTCCTGATCCATCATTGCACGGGTTATGGTAGCCAGACCATTGCCCGCACAGAACAAACCAATATTCTGGGATACAATCCCTGCATCCATTGCTGCCCATTGATCCACACGGGAAGATAGATCCATCCCCGTTTCACGTGCACGCATTATAGTAGGATCAAACCGGGAAGTATCAGAAACAAGCAATAAGACAACAGGCACCTCATTCACAAAATCCTGTCCGCCCCCGGCAGCTATACGGTAGTCGCCATCTGCAATCCAACTCAGGCCATGTGTTGCCGGCTGGTATATCCATACAACTTTCTCCATGAGTATGTAAATATCAATATCCATAGCCCCTACTGCCGATGGTGCCGTACGGTATCCGTCCGGACGGTTTATACCATTTGCAGCCCATAACAGATTTGAAATCTGTTGCTCCGAGAGCTTACGACTATCAATGCCACCGCTGAATGAACGGCGGTGCGCAAAAGCTTCTTGAATGGAAAGACCTCCCACGTAAGCAGGTGTAGGTAAGTTAATAAGTTTATTTTTATTATTATCCATCTCTTTTCATTTTATATTAATTAGAACAAACAGCCTGGATAGATGTTTGATACAAAAAATAAATTCTATCATTAAGAGCAATTACATTTATTCATTTTTTCACTAAGCTCTTCAGTGGTAGCCAATTCTCCCAGGCAGGGGAAAATATTAACTATACTATTATTTTGTGAAGCCGGTACAGTATCTTCCATCGCATCTGTGACGAAAAGAATATTGTATCCTAATTCGGCAGCGGCACGTGCCGTACCTTCCACACCGATACTGGCAGAAACACCAGCCAATACAATTTAAGTCACTTTTTTCTCTTGTAATTCCTGATGTAAACCAGTTTCAAAAAAGGCATTCCACCCATGTTTTGTTAGTACCAGGTCACCATTCTCTACTTTTATTTCCGGAAGTAGCTCAGTGAAACCAATTGGTGGAACCTGTTTTCCGATGGATTGATCTTTATCCTCTTTCCGGATCCGGGTAAACATGACTCCGGTTGGATCTACATGTACCATTACAACAGGTAGATTTTTTTACGGAAAATCTCTTGTAGGTAAACTATATTTTCCAACACTTTTTGCATCCGCTCATCCGCAATTGTAGAAGTGGTACCTTTTTGCAAATCGATCAAGACCAAAGCCGGCTGCTTATCTATTTCTGTGACCATACTATTTTTCTTTTGATAACTTCTTCCATCAATAGTTTGTTCAGCAACAAGCTATAAAAAGAAAATTATATTAATTAAATTAATATCCTTCTAATAGGTTTATAATGATACCCGTTCAATAAGAAGTTTACCTTTGCCACAACAAAAAATTCAATAAATATGTCATTCACCATATATCTTACACGCTTGGTATGTGCCTTCCTGTTTGGTTCACTTATAGGAGCGGAAAGACAATACCGGTTAAAAAACGCCGGCTTGAGAACTAACACATTAGTTTCGTTAGGCTCAGCAGTTTTTATTCTTCTCTCTATCTCCCTTACCGGCATAGCAGGTGATCCTAGCCGTATCGCTTCACAGATCGTAACGGGAGTAGGTTTTTTGGGCGGTGGATTGATTCTGAAAGATGGAGTAAGTGTAAAGGGACTGAATACAACAGCTACAATCTGGTGTTCAGCAGCAGTTGGCGCAATGGCAGGTCTGGGTCTTTACTGGCAGGGGTTATTTGCTGTATTCTTTATAATTTCTGCCAATTGCCTGTTACGTCCGTTAGGCGAATTACTAAACAGCCATCAAGGATTTGACTCCTATAACGAGCAACTAACTTACACATTTGCCATTCGTTGTAAAGAGCAGATTGAAAACCATCTGCGTGTCATGATACTGAATGCTGTAAAAAATGATCCACACCTACAACTTCACTCCCTGAAAAGCAGTGACGATAACATTCCGGCTTATTGTTATATAGTAGCCGATATATATGCCCTGGGCAAACATGACCTGATTATCGAAAAACTGGCTGGACAACTTACTATCGAATATGGCGTAACAGATGTTAGCTGGGAAGTTTGCCGGAATGGAAATGAGTAAAAACTGATAAATCCTATGTAAGGTTAATCTATCTTATGAACGGAAACAAAGTGAATTCAGGAAAGTTATAATAAGCGGGACTATCATCCCATAAGAGTTTTTACTGAATTTACGTAATAAGTAATGATATGAAAAAGTTTAGTTTATAGATAATTATTCTTGTAATATTTACAGGATGCTCGCATACCCAGAAAGAAAATAAAAAAAGTAATAAGCAGGAAAAAGAAGAAGGATTTACACCGGAGGAGATTAGCAAAGCTGTAAAAACTCCGGCATTCTGGGGTGTATATGAAGGGATTTTACCTCCACTGGATGGATCAGCAGTTAATATTTTACTTACCATCAACCAGGATAACACTTATCATGAACGGTTAAACTATATTGACCGCAATAACCAGATAGAAAACCGGAATGGACATTATACAGTCGAAGAAGATATGTTAGTGCTTTATCCGGACAAAGGTGATAAAGAATACTACCGGATAGAAGAGAATCAGTTGCGGAAATTGAATGACCAGGCTCAGCCTGTTACCGGTTTATTGGAAGACAGGTATGTTTTGACAAAAAAAATAAATTAAATTAATAGCTACTGTATTTAAAAGAAAAAGTAAAACAATAAAGTCTATATTTTGTTTTGCATACATATAAAAAAGAAGTAAGTATTTACTTAAAGCAGTAGAGTATGAAGAAAATAATATTAATTCCTATAGTAGTTATCCTGATACTTACAGGATGTACTACCACCCAGCTGACATCCTCGTGGAGTGTAAAAAATCCTCCATCAAACCTGATGAATAAAGTATTGGTAGTTGGTGTAATGGCAGACCGGGAAGAGAGAGAAAAAACCGAAGATGCTATGGTTGGTGAATTAAGAAAATATGGTATCAACGCAAGTTCAGCTTTCGAACTTTTCGGGCCCAAAGGTTTTGGAGATGCCACTGAGGAACAAATCGCCGGCCAGTTACGGGGTTCTGACTATACATCTGTAATGATCGTTTCTTTAATAAATAAAGATAAAGAGCTCAGGTATGTACCGGGTACTTATTACGGACGCCCTTATTATTATGGCTCACGCCGTTATTACAGAAGATACTGGACGTTGTATGACAATGTATATACTCCGGGATATTATACAACAACAACCAATTATGTGCTGGAGGCTGAAATCTATACGGTAAGCGATGATGACCAGTTAGTTTATTCAGCACAAACCAAAACGACAGATCCAAATAATGCTTCTGCACTGGCAGAAAGCTTTTCCAAAACAATCGTCTCCGAGCTACGGACAAAAGGATTGGTTTCAGGAGGACAACGGTAAGTATCTGCTTTCAGACAGATTATAAAAAAGAGGCTGTCCAAAAAGTATATTTGGATAGCCTCTTTTTATTTCGAATGATTCTCTAATCAGATTTTTCCTATAATTTACGGGATTTCAACCGGTTTACCCAGAAAGCGGGGTTGTTTGTTAAAAACAATATCTACAAAAACTTTTACTCGGGCAAATGCTTCTCTTAACCGTGTTTTCAGGCCATCCTTTCCATTTACATCTCTTGCGTTAAATCCTTCCGCATCTATATTATATGCGGAAGCCAGGAAAATAGCCCGCTCATTATGGAACCGCTGCGATATAAAAGTTAGCTTATCCTGTCCGAATATTTTTTTGGCACGTACCACAGAGTCCAGTGTACGGAAACCAGCATAATCCGGAAAAATAGCCTCTTCCGGTACTCCTTGCCGGATTAGCGCATTTTTCATCTCTTCCAGTTCGTTATAAGTTGTTTTATGGTTATCTCCACTTACCAAAATATAGCGTATTTTGCCGGCATAGTATAAAGTTACTGCGGCATCAATCCGGTAGGTGAAACAATAATTGCTCTTTCCGTTACTTAACCACGGAGAAGTACCCAATACCAAACCTACTTTATTGACAGGAATATCTTTTATATCATCAAAAACCCGCTTTGCTGCGTAACGGTCTATTATAGAATTACAGACTATCAGCAGCAATCCACACAACACAACAAAGCCTATTATCAGTTCAGAGAGTAACCTCATTCTATTATAGGTTTATCAATTTCCTACAAAGATAGTAAGATCAGTGAAAGCATAAATCCGTAAGAACCGGAATACCTCTCTTTTTGTTTACAAATAAAACAAAATAAGAATAATAACTATGAAATTATTACAGCCTTATCATTCAGATGCATTGAATTTAAAGAACAGAGTAGTGATGGCACCTATGACCCGTACCCGGGCAGATAACGAAGAGCGGATGGCTACTCCGTTAATAGCGCAATATTATGTACAGCGAGCTTCAGCCGGACTGATTATCACCGAAGGAACGCATGTCAGCCCGATGGCCCGGGGTTCTTATCATGTGCCCGGAATATATACACAACAGCAAATTGAAGGCTGGAGGCTAACAACTGATGCAGTACACGAGCATGGTGGAAAGATATTTGCCCAACTATGGCATGAAGGCCGTATCAGCCAC
This sequence comes from Tannerellaceae bacterium, assembly GCA_021204405.1. Classification (GTDB taxonomy): domain Bacteria; phylum Bacteroidota; class Bacteroidia; order Bacteroidales; family Tannerellaceae; genus JAJPZJ01. The sequence continues at coordinate 7,835 of JAJPZJ010000078.1, forward strand.
CCCGATTTACTAGATGGCAAACTGCCATTGGCTCCTTCGGCAATCAATCCGCACCATCATGCCTACACACCTTCCGGCATGCAGGAAACTGTTACGCCCAAAGCGATGACAGTCGATGAGATCAGACAAACGGTACACGATTTCGCACAGGCAGCACAAAATGCTATAGATGCCGGCTTTGATGGTGTAGAGATCCACGCGGCCAATGGTTATCTTTTCCACCAGTTTTTTATGAAGTGCGCTAATATTCGTACCGACGAATATGATAGGAGTATAGAGAACCGGAGCCGTATTCTGTTTGAAACATTAGATGCCATAAAAGAAAAAATAGACATCGCACAGGTAGGTATACGCCTGGCTCCTCTTATGAATCATGCACAGGGGATTACTCAGGATGAGGAAACACAGCAATTATTTACCTACATTACAAAACGTCTTAACGAATATGGGCTTGCTTATCTACATTTATCGGGTATTACAGGAGACCAGTCAGCCGATCCATTAAAACCAGTACTCGATACCGCCCGGTACTACCGGAATATCTATAACGGAACATTAATGATAAATACAGGCTTTACCCGTGATACTGCCAACCGGGCTATTGAAGAAGGAATGGCCGACCTGGTATCCTTTGGGGTTCTTTATATTGGTAATCCGGATCTGGTAAGGAGGTTTGAGATTAATGCTCCTCTAAATGCTAGTAACCGGGAAACTTTTTATGGAACAGGGCCTAAAGGGTTTATAGATTATCCTTTCTTTGTTTAAAAGGTTTTAAATAACGGTTCCGATTGATGATCGACAATCCCTATTTGAATGTAATTGCAAGTTCAGCTATTATATATATTTTTATTATAGCTTGCCTTCGGATCTTTGGTAAAAAGGAACTTGCCCAATTGTCTATAGTCGATCTCGTATTTATATTACTGATCAGTAATTCCGTACAAAATGCGATGGTTGGTTCGGATACTACTTTACAGGGAGGGATACTGGCGGCACTCACTCTTTTTTCTATAATGATTATCCGCATAATGTCCTATTATAAATTCTGGATTTGAAGTCGGA
>JAJPZJ010000151.1 GCA_021204405.1 Tannerellaceae bacterium
ACCTGCTACCTGCACCTTGCTTAGTGGCTGGTTGCCCTGCAAGCAGCTATAGGGTTGAACTAAGAGGGGAAGGGAGGATATTAACCTAAAGAGAGAGAGAAAGTGTGTGTGTGTCGCTATGCGCTCCCCCGGCATTAGCCCATAGGAGTGTTTAGAAGATATTGATCGTAGTGAATTTGGTGATTATTAAAACACTAAACAATAAAAAACCTACGGTTCCCTGCGAAGGTGCAAGGCTGTTAAATTCTCTGATACTCCTGGTGTTTTATGGATATATCCCTAAAAGGAGTTCGGGCAATCGAAAATTGGTCCTGGCCACAAATTCAGGGAATGAGTGCATAAAGTAATTCCCTCCTGGAATTTAAGCAATCGAAGACCGGAGCTGGTCAATAGCCCAAGGATGAACCAATAACCTAAGATTGAGCCAATGGCAATTCCCAGAGGGAATTTAAGCAATAGCCCAGGGTTGAGTGAGCAGAGCGAGCGGTACCCTGGGTAAACTGCGCTCTTTTCTCAACCCCGCAGCGGGTTGCCTATGGACCGGGAAAAACTCCTTAGGGTAGAAATGAAACCCTTACAGGGTTTTTCGGTTGATTATCTGCTTACCCAGAGTACCGTTGGCTACGTTCACTCAACCCTGGGCTATTGGCTAAGGCCGATCTACGATTGCTTTACACCCTTACAGGGGATCGCGGTTAATTCAACCTTAGGCTTATTTTCTCAACCTTAGCCTATGGGCTTAACCTTCCCGGGCTATTGACTAAGCGCGGTCTTCCCGGTTGCTTTAACGCCTTGCAGCGTATCAGGCGCAAGTAAAATATCAAAAGTCTGGAAAAGAATTTAATAGCCCTGCTGCCAAGGCTGGGATCGCATGAAAGCAGATCGTATTTTTCTGTTTTTAATACTAAAACAGGTAGTTCTAATGCGGTCCCCGCCTTGGCGGGGAACAGATACAATCGTGTTATATTACTATTTACATTTTCTATGAAATCTTCTGAACACTACTGGGGAAGTTCCCCAGGTATAGCTATTAAACGTTGAAATCTTTCTAAAAAATGAATCAAAAAGAGAAGATGAGTCTAAAATAAGCGTATCTCCTATTCCATGCCACTTTGCCATATCCTACTGATAATAAACACTTTAAACCATCCCCTTAGAAAAAGCGTGACTGAGGCGTGACTGAAAAAACCTTCAGTCACGCCTCAGTCACGCTCCAGTCACAATTTTTAGGGTGTTAAATAGCTTATTACTAACACCTTACCTGCCCACTGTGACTGGTGAAGGATAAAAAACGGAAAAATTACTATGAGAGAAGAAAAGAGAAAAAGGACTTTCCGGGATAGAATTAAATATTTAATAACAAAAGAGGCTCTACTATTGCGTATTAAGTAAATAATCCATACTTTTGCACTCTGAAATTCTGCAGAGGGTAAACAAGTGATATTTAAAAGTATATCCACCCCCGGGACATAACCTATATTAATGATAAGACAGATGTACGTAATCGTTGAAATTAACGGACAACAGTTTAAGGCTGAACAAGGTAAAAAATTATTTGTTCACCACATTCAGAACGCAGAAGGCGGTGCTGTTGTTGAATTTGACAGAGTATTGTTGGTTGACAACAATGGAGAAGTAACAGTAGGTGCTCCTACCGTTGAAGGTGCTAAAGTGGTATGCGAAGTGCTTTCGCCACTTGTAAAAGGTGATAAAGTGCTTATCTTCCACAAAAAGAGAAAAAAAGGATATCGTAAACTGAACGGTCATCGTCAGCAGTTCACCGAAGTAAGTATCAAAGAAATTGTAGCTTAACGTTTAAAGGAGAAAAAAGAAATGGCACATAAAAAAGGTGTAGGTAGTTCTAAGAACGGTCGTGAGTCGGAAAGCAAACGATTAGGAGTTAAGCTTTTCGGAGGTGAGGTAGCCAAAGCTGGTAACATCATTGTTCGCCAGAGAGGTACAAAACATCACCCGGGTAAGAATGTGGGTATCGGTAAAGACCATACATTATATGCCCTGAAAGATGGTGTTGTGGTATTCCGCAAAACAAAAGAAAACAGATCATTTGTATCTATCCAGGAAGCTGCTGAAGCATAAGTTCAACAGGACTTCCTGATAAGAAATAAAAAGAGCCCGGCTGGATGTTTCAGCCGGGCTCTTTCTTTTTGTATAGCTATTACCGGCGCATATTTCTCAGCGTGCGTAATACGCCTTCCATATCTGTGTCAGCCCGGTAATAAGCCGGGATTTCAGTTGTATTGAGACCTAACAGGCCATATACGCCTTTCATGGCCGACTTAACGGAATACTCTACGGTAAATACACAGCCTTCCGGCATCTCCGTAAACTGGCCGGCAAAAGCCAGGTTATGGTAGCCTTTGGGAAGTATCTCCGGACGGTCTTCGATCATACGTGGCATGTAGGGACTGGTCATAAAGGGCATCAGGCAAGGGATTATATTCGATGTTTGCAACATATGTGCCACATAGCCGCCCATCTGCAAATGGTTCAATAATTCTTCCAGGATGTCCCGGCCATCGCATTCGGTCATTTTCTTTTTCACGTAATTACCGGTCTTATCCGGAAAAAGGCCATATCTCCAAAAGACCGCCACCTCTTCCGGTTGCGTAATAAAATGGGGTTGATTAGGGATTTCAAGGGATAATAACCAGTTGCTATCTTTACAAGTAACCAGTCCTCCTGTTCCGGCTTTATTACCGGTAAGCGCCTCCATCCGTTGCAGAAATTCATTTCCGGGATGGCAGGTAACCGTAAAGGATACTCCCTGTGTTTTACCGGTATCGCTATCGAATGGTTGCGGGTTACCAAACTCCGGGTTCTGTTCGGCCAGCTTCTCCCAGAAGGTCCATGCGCCTCCTTCGCTTTTTCCCTGCATAAAAGGAGCGGTAGCCATAGAACCGAAATGGGACGATTCCGTCATACAGCCATTGGTAACCATGACAATATCTTCTGTTCCTATTTCGACCTGATAGGCTTTCTTATCTTTCCGGTAACGGATTCCCCTCACATATTGCTGGTCCAGATTGCCATAGCGGTAAAACTCCAGTTCGGTAACACGGGCACCGGTCTCAAACACAACTCCTTTATCTGCCAGCCAGTTGCTGACCGGTAGGATGATCGAATCATACTGGTTAAAAGGGGTGCGTTTAAGCCCCGACAAGGTATTGATACGGAAAAGCTCATGCATAAACACCTGTAAATAGCGCCGGAACTCAATTACACTATGCCAGGGTTGGAATCCAAACATGGTTGCCCACATATACCAGAAGTTGGTGGTAAAGAAATGGGAAGAAAAAAACTCTTCGATCGTAGTACGGCGCAGGAGCTTTTCGGAGGTTCCCATCAGGCGGATCATCGCCAGACGTTCTTCTTCCCGAAAGCCCATTTTATGAGCATCTATTATCTTTCCTTTCTTATCGATCAGACGGGCATGGGCATATGTTTTTACTTTTTCGTTGAATGCCAGTATCTCCTCTTTTACAGATATTTTCGGGTTCCGGACAGAAGGGATCTCCGAAAGCAGGTTCAGCAATGCCTGGTATTGTTTGTACTCATACCCAAATATACGGCCTCCCCTGATCACATATCCTTTCAATGGGTCGCCTCCTCCGTCGAGTGAACCGCCAATCCGTTTCAGTTCTTCAAAAATACAGATGTTTTCCCCTTCCATCCTTCCGTCGCGGATCATAAAGACGGCTGCCGAAAGAGAGGCGATGCCTCCTCCTACCAACCAGGCTTTGCGGGTACTGTTTTCACCTTTCAACATTGTTATATAATTTAATTAGAATGTTTTAGTTGTAAACATTTTACCCATCCATTAGTTTTGCTGGCTGGTTATTTTAGTTTTTTTACTGCTCCGGATCGTATAACTTTCCCGGCATTCCCTTGTTGTATGTATATACATTTCAATAAAATACTGAAAGAGCTATGAGTTTGACTGAATATAAGAAAAAGAGAGATTTTGAGCAGACCCCTGAGCCGCAATCCAGCCATCCGGATGAGAAAGCGGGTCCTATCTTCGTAGTACAACGCCACCAGGCTTCCAAACTGCATTTTGACTTCCGGCTGGAAGCCGATGGCGTATTGAAAAGCTGGGCTGTACCCAAAGGACCTTCCATGAACCCGGCAGATAAACGTTTGGCAGTACTGGTAGAAGATCATCCACTCGATTATGCCACCTTTGAAGGAGAGATACCGGAAGGCAACTACGGGGCAGGCACCGTAGAGATATGGGATAGCGGAACCTGGGAGCCCGACCAGGAATATAAGGATGTGCTTACAGCGCTGGAAAAAGGGTTGCTGGAGTTTTCATTACACAGGAAAAGCCTGCAAGGTAAATTTGCGCTTATAAGGCTAAACCAGTCGAATGTAAAAGATGGCTGGCTGCTGATCAAACAGCACGACCCATATGAAGTAAAAGAAAAATATGATGCTTACCAGGTGAAGTCGAAGCATTAGGTAATAGGTGCAAACATACATACAAGTATATCCTACTATAGTTAATAGGAGTCGCTAAAACAGTACCATTCGGAAGATTATAAATACGAGTAAAAGCTGATTTTTCAAAACAATAAAATAAAACTTTCCCAGTTCCCCGCCTTCGCGGGGAACTGGGAAAGTTTTATTTTATAGATACTTTGTATCCAACTATTTCACTCCGTCTCCTCTTCGCCAAGTGCCGCCCGTATCAGGCTAAGCAACTGGGGAGTAACATCAACTTCCAGACTAAATTAGAAAAGGGCAGGGAGGTAGTAAAGTGTTTTTCCAACGCATGTTTTGGGAACCACTCCCTACCGCACTGGCAACAGATAATTTCTAAAACATCATACACCCATACGCTAACCTCCACTCCGTAATTATAACTAATAATGAGCCGGACCGATTGGGCAATTGCATTATTGATCATAAACACAATGGAAAAACAATAGCAGGCTACGCTGAAAGCCGCTACTGCATCTTCGCCCAGCAACATAGTATGCAAAGGTAAGCAGGTGCATATGCTTTACACTTAACATATGATAATTAATGAGGAGGATAAGCGGTAAGGTTGGTAACATAGAAAAAGCCGGAAAACTTATCCGGCTTTTTCATTTATTTCATCTGCATGTTCCAGGGCCCATTCCACCAGTACCTGCAAAGGCTCCATCAGGCTTTTGCCCAAACCAGTTAAGCGATATTCTACCCGGGGAGGAACTTCGGGGTATACTTTTCGATGAATAAGCTTATTTGTTTCGAGTGTTTGAAGCGTGGAGGCAAGTACCTTCTGAGAGATACCGGGCGTCTGTTTCTGCAATTCATTAAAACGAAGTACTTCTTCCCGATCCAGCAAAACAAGTATCCTTAACGACCATTTATCACCAAACCGTGCGATGATGCCACAAGCCGGACAAATAGTGGTTTCAAAATTATTTTCCATTTCCTTCATCTTTATAATTTAAAAGAGTGGACAAGGTAGGAAATATCGAACACGGAGGTACAGAGACACGGAGTTTTTTTATTAACTGAAAATAATTCCTCCGTGTCTCTGTGTCTTCGTGTTTGATATTATTTATACCGTAAACCCGTAATTCCTGAATACTTCCTTTGCTTTTTCCAGGGAAGATTTTTCGAGGGGGTCAACATCTTTCAATGGGTAATCGAGCTGTAATGCTTCATATTGCTGTAATGCTTCATATTTATGTACGCCCATGGTATGATAAGGGAGTAGTTCTATTTTTTCTATTATAGAATAAGGGTGTAAAGAGCGTGCCAGTTCGTGCCACTACTCTTCTTTATCGGTCAGTCCGGGAACGATTACGTGCCGGATCCATACCGGTTTGTTTTTTTCCTGCAGGTGATCCAATAGCTTATTTACCGGGCCGGCTTTTACGCCGGTTACCTGCCAGTATAACTCAGGAGTGGATGCTTTTATATCCAGTAATACCAGATCGGTTTTGTCGAGTGCTTCCAACACAGCCGGGGTATAGACGGCACCCGAAGTATCCAATGCGGTGTGGATACCTTCCCCTCGGCAAAGCTCAAAAAATTCTTTTACAAAGGCGGCTTGCATAAGTGGTTCTCCACCGGTTACCGTAACGCCTCCTTTGACTATAAAGTTTTTATATTTCAATACTTCATTCAATAATTCCTGGGCTGTCATTTCATATGGGACAGCACCGTGGGGATTCCAGGTATCGGGATTATGGCAATACACACACACCGGAGCGGACAGCCTTGCAGGAATGTAACAAAGCGGATACCAGGTCCGTCTACCGTACCGAAACTTTCCAATGAATGTATTCTACCTTTTATCATAATCTATATATAATAAAACACGAATGGACAGTCTCAAGTTGTACTGTCCATTCGTGCTTAATAGTCTTCTTATAAAGAGTGATTAATTGTTCTTGATATTACATCCAGTTGCTGTTCTTTTGTCAGTTTGATAAAGTTGACAGCATATCCTGAAACGCGGATAGTTAGCTGGGGATATTTTTCAGGATGTTCCATGGCGTCGATCAGTAACTCTTTGTCGAACACGTTGACATTGAGGTGCTGGCCACCATCAGGAGTGAAATAACCATCTAATAGTCCAACCAGGTTGGCTACCTGTGTTTCACGTTCTTTCCCTAATGTAGCAGGCGATACACCGAATGTGTAGGAGACACCATCGTGTGCGTGCTGGAACGGAAGTTTAGCAACCGAGGCCAGGACAGCAACAGCACCTTTTGTATCACGTCCGTTCATTGGATTGGCACCAGGCGCAAATGGAGCACCGGCAGGACGGCCGTCGGGAGTTGCGCCCGTTTTCTTACCGTATACTACGTTTGAAGTAATGGTAAGGATAGACTGGGTAGGTATTGCATTCCGGTAGGTTTGGTGCTGACGCAGGTATTCCATAAATTTACCGGTGATTTCAACAGCGATCTGGTCGGTAGCGTCATGGTTATTACCGAAAGGAACATAGTCGCCTTCGCGTTCGAAGTCAACAGCCAGTCCACGTTCGTCGCGGATCACTTTTACTTTACTATCATGGATCGCTGCCAACGAGTCGGCCACAATAGATAGGCCGGCGATACCTGTAGCCCGGATACGCTCTATGTTTCCATCATGCAAAGCCATCTCAAAGGCCTCATAAGCATATTTATCGTGCATATAATGGATCATCTTCAGTGCATTTACATACACTTTTGCCAGCCAACGCATCATCTGGTCGAATTTCACCATTACCTCTTCGTAATCCAGGTATTCGCCACGGATCGGTTCATAGATAGGTGAAACCTGTACACCTGATTTCTCATCACGTCCGCCATTGATCGCATACAGTAAACATTTCGCCAGGTTGGCACGTGCACCAAACAACTGCATCTGTTTACCGATCTTCATCGGAGATACGCAACAGGCAATACCATAGTCGTCGCCATATACCGGACGCATCAGGTCGTCGTTCTCATACTGTACAGCCGATGTATCGATAGATACTTTGGCACAAAAGTCTTTCCAGTTCTGGGGAGCGCGGTTAAACCAAAGTACGGTTAAGTTTGGCTTCGGAGCCGGTCCGAGGTTATATGAGGTTATATAATGTATGCAGGTAACGGTAAGAAGTTTTTGTTACCATCGAACGTCCGTCGACACCTTGTCCGCCTAACGATTCGGTTACCCAAACCGGGTCACCCGAAAACAGATCGTTATATTCAGGAGTACGCAGGAAACGAACAATACGCAGTTTAATGATTAACTGGTTAATCAACTCCTGCGCCTCTTCTTCAGTGAGGATACCCGCTTTGATATCATGGTCAATATAAATATCCAGAAAAGTAGAAGTACGGCCCAATGACATCGCTGCACCATCCTGGTCTTTTACCGCTGCCAGATAGGCAAAGTAAAGGAACTGAACGGCTTCACGTGCGTTCTGTGCTGGACGGGTAACATCGAACCCATAAGATGCACACATTCTTTCAAAGGCTTTCAGTGCATTGATCTGTTCGGCTATCTCTTCGCGTTCCTGGATGATCTCTTCAGTAATTTCCTGAATATCGAGGCGAACCATAAAACGTTTCTTTTCGGCAATCAGGTTTTTTGTACCGTACAAAGGCACCCGGCGGTAGTCGCCAATAATACGGCCACGGCCATAAGCATCAGGCAGACCGGTAATAATAGCCGAGCGGCGTGCTGCTACCATCTCGTCTGTATAGACAGAGAATACGCCTTCGTTATGCGTTTTACGGTAACGGGTATAGATTTCTTGGTCATTGAGTCGAGCTCAAAGCCATACGCATTCAGGCTGTTTTCCACCATACGGATACCTCCTTTAGGGAAGATACCACGTTTGAGCGGAGCATCGGTCTGAACACCCACGATCACTTCGTTTTCCTGGTCGATATAACCCGGACCATATGTGTCGATACCCTGAGGTTTCTTTGTTTCAGCGTCGTATACACCTTTTTCTCTTTCAACTTCGAACATCTCAGTTAACTTGGCCCAAACTTTCTTTGTTCTTTCGGTTGGTCCGGTTAAAAATGAGTCGTCACCGTCATAAGGGGTGTAGTTGTTCTGGATAAAGTCTCTTACGTTAATCTCGTTTTTCCACACTTCACCTTTGAAGCGTTTCCAGTAGTCATTTTTTTCAATCATACCTTTATTTAACTAATAACTATTAAGCGAATACAAAGGTACGATTTTCATACTACATTATATACTAAAAGTTGATAAGGATTATCTATCATCTCATAAATTCTCTGAATATTGACCGGAACACGGGTTGGAGCTGGTTGTTAAGCAGTTGGAATTCTTATTTTTACTTACATTTTGTTACTGTTTTCATACAATAACAGACAGGAAAAAGGCTCACTTTTATCCTGGCAAACAACAAAAAAGGCGATG
>JAJPZJ010000122.1 GCA_021204405.1 Tannerellaceae bacterium
CATTCATATGATGTTCAATAAATCAACGGACATCATGCGGATAATCATTTTATTTAATAACAGGTACTTTTAAAAAAAGTTTTTAACAGAAGAAATACAGTCACATAGGTAAAAACCAACGCCTTATTGTAAAATGAATATCCGGCTCAGCTAATTTCCAGGTAACTCCGTCCGTTGGAAGCACGGCTTACTTTAATACGTACGGCAATCCGCTCGGTCATTTCCTGTACATGGGAGATCACACCAATCTTACGACCTTGCGTACGCAGGTTTTCCAGCGCATCCAGTGCAATGCGGAGGGTTTCGGCATCCAGTGAACCAAATCCTTCATCAATAAAGAGGCTTTCTACTTTCATCCGGTTGGACGACAGGGAGGAAAGTCCCAGTGCCAGTGCCAGCGAAACCAGAAACGATTCGCCACCCGATAAGGAGTGTACAGTCCGGATCTCATCACACATCTCCCGGTCGATTACCTGTAGTGCCAGGGTATCCGGTACCCGCTCCAGCCGGTACCGCCAGCTCAGGTTTCTGAGCTGCATATTGGCATAGTCTAATAACATATCCAGTGTATATCCCTGGGCAATCCGCCTGAACTTGGCCCCATCTGCCGAGCCGGCCAGTTCGTTTAGTTTAGCCCACTGTTCACTTTTATGCCGGCATTGGTTCAGTTGCTCTTGTAAAGCCGCTACTTTCTGTTGATTAGCCAGATGGGTACGCAAGCGGAAATCGCATTCGTTTTTCTCGCGGGTCAAGCGTGCGATCGACTCCTGTAAAGGTAATTCCCTGAACTTCTCCTGATAAGCCAACTGCCAGTTTTGAAGTTCACGGCGGTGTGTTTCCAGCCGGCTATTCTCCTCCGCCAGTTCCCTGGTAACCTGTAAGCTAATGCCCCGGAGCTGTTCCGCTTTGCCGGCCTGTTCGGTCTGTACTTCCAACAGTCTGCGCCTTTTCTCTTTCAGCCCTTCCAGTAACAAGGTATGTTGCTGCTCTATGTCGGCGGCCTTTTTCCCCTCCAGTAGCCCGTTACGTTCTTCCTGCAAAGTAAGTAGTTGTTGCTGCTTTTGCTCCAACAATTGCATCGCCTCTTTTTCCTGTTTAACCAGCACCGGTAAAAATCCACGGAATGAGTCGGTTTCGGTCTGGAGGATCCGTTGTTCCTGTTCTAACTGTTGCAGTTTCTCTTTTTTCTCCTGCCAGCCACGGGCAAAATCGGTCAGGCTGTTCCGGAAGGTAGCAGGGTTTTTCATCCAGTTGTCTTCCCATCCGGTATACCCAAATAGCGTGCCCGCCTCGCGGATGGCCCGCGCAGCCAACTCTTCCTGCTCTTTGGCAGAGCCCGATTTCAGTTCTATTTGTTCCGTATAGATACGGCTTTTATTGGTTAATTCCGTTTTTTCTTTCTCTATAGCCACCAGTTGTTGCTGTGCTTCCACCAGTTGTTGCCGCAACGTAACCAACTGTTTTTGCTTCCGGGTATACAGTTCCGATTGGGCGCTTAATTGTTGCACCTGCTCTGTAGCCGAAGTAATGGCAGTAGCCAGTTCTACCAGTTTCCGGCTGGCTTCTGCCGAAGCGTAGGGATGGTTGTAGCTTCCGCAAACCGGGCAGGGCGTACCTTCCACCAGGTTATCGCGCATTGTTTTTATATCGCCGGTAGCCATTAAACGTGCCTGTTCCAAGAGTAGCTCTTCGCGCCGGGTATGCAATAAAGTAAGCTGTTTTTCCAATGCTTCGGGGTCTATCCTGTTCAGGGCTTCTTCTTCCCCGGCAATCTGCTCATTTAACCGCAGGTAAGCCTCTTTCTTTTTCCCGACCTGCTGGTCGATAGCCGCCACCTGGGTAGTAATTCCGGCAATTGCCTGCCGGGCTGCCTGTATCTCTTCGTTCAGCTTTTGCCTTACCTGCCGGGCTGCCATCGCTGCATCCAGATGTAAAAGCAGGGAAGAAAGTTGCACGGCTGCATTTTCCCTGGAGCGGTTGGCTTCGAACCAGTCTTTGAGTTGGCGAACCTCGGCTTCTCCTTTTTTCAGACGGAGCTGGAAATCGTTTAATTTATCCTCCCGCTCTTTCCGTTGCCGACTGGCTTCGGCAAGCTGTTTGCGGCTCTCTTCTACCATACGGATAGCCGCTTCTACCTGTACATCCAGTTTACGAGCCTGCCGGATTTGCGGAAGTAATGCCTGGTAGGTCTGTTCGGCCACCTGTAGCTCCTGGGTAGCCTGGGTATAATCTGTCTGTGCTTTTTCCAGCAGGTTAACTGATTCCTGCAAGCGGGTGGCGGTTTGCTCCTGCTGCTGTTGCTTGAGACTGATCTGCTGTTCGGATACCCTGACGGCCTCCTGTATGGCATTTAATTCTTTTGCAGCACTTTCCAGTTGTCCAAGCAACGTGGTTGTTTCTTTCAACTGCTGTTGTAAGGCGGCCTCCTCCTCTTCCGGAAGTAGTTCTATCCCCTGGATCGTGCTTTTTATTTTTTCGTAGGCTTCTTTGGCGCGGGCATTCTTCTCGTAGATAAGTTTGGATATGGCGGAATAGTGTTCCGTACCGGTCAGTTTTTCAAGCAGGGAGGCTTTTTCGCCCTGTTCGGCTTTCAGAAAGGTGGAGAAATCATTCTGCGCCAACAGTACCGAACGGGTAAACTGCTCGAAGGAAAGCCCGATCAATTCGGTTATACGGTTCTGGAGTTCGGTGCGGGTACCCTGTTCCTCTTTCTCATTATCCAGATCGAACAGGGAGATACGTGCCTGTTGTAACCGGCCATCTTCTTTTTCACGCGCACGGCTCACTGCCCAGCGGGAACGGTACCGGTTGCCGTTAAGTGCCAGAAAGTCGGTTTCCGCATAGCAGGAGGCAGTCCCGCGGCGTAACAGGAAACGCGGGTCGCCCTGTACCAGCGGTTCATTACTGATATCTTTTAGCCTTATATTATTTTCGCGTGCCTGGTCGGTACGGGGTGTCTTGGCAAAGAGGGAAAGACACATGGCATCCAGGATGGTTGATTTTCCTGCTCCGGTAGGTCCCGAAATGGCAAAGATACCTGCTGATACTAGCGGTTCACAGGTAAAATCGATTTCAAACTCTCCTTCCAGGGAGGCCAGGTTACGCCCCCGTATGGCTAATATCTTCATACGTTTACCTCCGATATTACTTCTGTAAATAGTTTCTGCAACTCTTCGGGCAGGTCGCCTCCATATTTAGAGGAAAAGGCATGCCTGAGCATATCTACCGGATCCATTTGCTGCAATTCCCGGCAGGTTGCCGGACGAACCATTTCCGTTTCTTCCCTATCCGGATAAAAAGGCAATACGGAAGTCAGCCGGGCCGCTTTTCCTTCCAGCGCCTCTTCTACTTTATGGCGTAAGGCGGGTTCGGGTTCTGTTAATAATACCCGTACCTCTACAAATGGGTGTAAACAACCGGAAGTCTTATCTGCTACCGGCAGGGCTTCCAGCGCTTTCAATACTTCTGCAGCGGGTAAAGGTTTGGGAGGTACGATTTTCAGCTCTACCATCTGGGGAACCAGGATCGGTTCAATGGAAATGGCTGCTTCCTGTTCGATATGGACGAATACCACCTGGTGTTTATAATTGGTTTCCGAAAACGACATAGGTAATGGACTTCCCGAATACCGTATATTTTCCCGTCCGCCTACCCGTTGGGCTTTATGAATATGGCCCAGGGCAACATAGGCCAGGTCGGAGGAGAAAGAGGAGGCCGCCACTGATTCCAGCCCGCCCATAATTACCCGCTCGCTGGGGTCGTTATCAGACAATTCTGCTCCGGTAGCATGGAGGTGTCCCATAGCAATGAGCGCTTCTCCGGGCTGCCGTTTGGTTTGGGCATATGCCACCAGTTGCTGGTACATCCGGGCCACACCTGTCGCATAGGTTTCGCCCTGGGTTCCGGCAGGCGGATAATCGCCCTGCCGCAGGAAAGGTACGGCCAGGCAGAGGGCACGGCGGGTATGCGTCCGGTCGTACAGAGGAATGATCATAGAATCAAAATCAATGGTTCCTTCACCGGTGCGCCTGATTACTCCCGTAATGGTTATATTTAATACTTCCAATAGCGGCAACGGGGCTTCGAGGCGGATCGGTGAGTCGTGGTTGCCGGCTGTCACTACAATTTGCAGGTGCGGGTTAGCGGTATGTATCTCTTTCAGGAAACTAAAAAAGCGGCGTTGCGACTGGGCGGATGGGTTTGCTACATCGAATACGTCGCCCGATAAGAGCAAAACATCCGCTTCTACTTCCTTTAAAATACCGGCCAGCCAGACCAGGAACGCTTCGTGCTCTGCTTCGCGGTCGTAACCGAAAAAGGTTTGTCCCAGGTGCCAGTCGGCAGTGTGTATGATCTTCAATCCCATGGTTTAGTCTGATTTTCCCGGTCAAAGATAAAGAGTTTATATGTTAAAACGGATACCGGTTTTGCAGGCAGCCGGTAAAAGAGGGTTTTATTTTACATTCTTTATAGTTTAGTGTTAAAACCTTACTTTATAGTTTAGTGTTAAAACCTTAGCGGATATAATCTTTTATTTATCTTTGCACCATAATTAACAGTTACGTATGGATTGGCTACTGGAGGCTTTTCAAAAGCCCGATATGATCCAGGCAGTACTTATCATCTCGATGGTCTCTGCTATTGGTCTTTACCTGGGGCGGTTACAACTCTTCGGGATATCACTGGGAGTAACATTTGTGTTTTTTACCGGAATCCTGGCCAGCCATTTCGGGGTAGTGATTAACCCGGATATATTGGGGTTTGCACAGAGCTTCGGACTGATCCTTTTTGTTTATTCGCTGGGGCTACAGGTAGGGCCCGGTTTTTTCTCTTCTTTCAAGAAAGGAGGTATTGAACTGAACCTGCTGGCGGTTTCGGTAGTAGGTACCGGGCTTTTTCTCACCTTATTATTACATTACCTGACCGATATATCCTTGTCTACAATGTTAGGTTTGTTTTCCGGGGCAGTTACCAACACACCTGTGCTTGGGGCAGCCCAGCAAACGTTGCTGCAAATTGATCCCGGAGCAGTTGCCGAGTCGACGGAAATGGCACTGGCCTGCGCGGTGGCTTATCCGATGGGGGTGGTTGGTGTAATTATTGCGATTGTATTCCTGCGGAAAAGATTTGCCGGCGACGAGGCTTGCCAGGGGAAAGAATCGGCAGATACCAAAATGAATGTGTCTGAGTTCCATGTAAGTAACCCGGCAATTTTCGGTAAACGTATTGTAGAGGTAATGAAGTTGACCCCCAGACATTTTGTTATTTCACGGGTATGGCACGATGGAAAAGTAAGCATTCCTACGTCGGCAACCAAACTGGAAAAGGACGACCATCTGCTTATTACTTCGGTAAAAGCTGATGTAGAAGCGATCAAAACACTTTTCGGTGAGGAAGAGAATGTAGACTGGAACAAGGAGGATATTGACTGGAATTCGGTTGACGGCCAACTGGTATCCCGCTGCATTGTGGTAACCCGCGAACGGATCAACGGGGTGAAGCTGGGAACGCTGCGTTTACGGAATTTATACGGAATCAATATTACCCGGATTAACCGTGCCGGAATTGAGCTGATCGCCTCTCCTACTTTACGTTTGCAACTGGGCGACCGGCTAACCATTGTGGGCGAGGCCAACGCGGTAAAAAATGTAGGCAAGATACTGGGCGACGAGGTGAAACGGCTGGATACACCTAACCTGATGGCTGTATTTATCGGTATTTTCCTGGGGATGCTGGTGGGGATTATCCCGATCTGGTTGCCGGGGCTGAGCATGCCGGTTAAACTGGGTATTGCAGGTGGCCCTATTGTGATAGGGATTTGTATGGGTGCATTCGGACCCCGTTTCCATCTCACTACCTATACTACGCAAAGTGCCAACCTGATGTTGCGGCAATTAGGGATTGTAATGTACCTGGTGGGGCTGGGTATCCAATCGGGAGCACATTTCTTCGAAACGGTATTCCGCCCGGAAGGGTTAGTGTGGATCGGATTGAGCAGTATGTTAACGCTTGTGCCTGTATTATTGGTGGGCTTTATTGCTTCTTATTTCTTTAAACTTGATTATCCGCACAATATCGGGATGTTATGCGGAAGCATGGCTAATCCTATAGCACTCAATTATGCCAATACAACGGTGGAAGGAGACGAACCTTCGGTATCGTATGCTACGGTCTATCCACTTTGCATGTTCCTCAGGGTAATAACCGCACAACTTATTCTTATGCTCTTTCTTTAGATAAATTTCCTTCTATTTGTTTAAGCTAAACCTCCACCCAACATATCCCGGCAGAGATCCATGTAACTAACGATAAATTAAAACACTTTCAGTTCCCCTTTAAAATCTTCCGGCCACGATTAGATATACCTCCCCCAGTGAGTCACCTTTAATTCCTACGGGATTAGATAAGAACAGGCAGTCACATCACAACCTGCCATAAAACTATCTATTAAAAGCGATTCCTGGTATGTTATGTACCCAAAAACAGACTAGCTATTTTTGCCCAATACACAAGCTCTTTTTGGGAAAGATACAAGCTCTTTATCCTTAAAAAGAGCTTGTCCGGAAAGAAAGAAGAGGCTGCCTGTCCGCTAAAAAGTGCGGGGAACAGGAGCATGTAATGACTAGTCATACGTATATTCATGCTTTTACGGCCTTTATTATTACTTTGCCTCCATCGTGTAAAGTAGTTGCAAACAGGTAAATATCCCCTCCTTCTTTGATCTTGCTACGTTTACGGAGCTCTTCTACCGAAACCGGGAAATTCCGTACGGTAAGGTTAGCCTGTGGAATTTCCCTGGCTAATCCTTTCAGGAGTTTATTATTAAAGGAGAATATGCCGGTAATACGGAAAACACGTCCCGGAAAGCCGGGCACTAACTGTTCCGAGGTATACAGGTGGCTACTCGGATGTAATTTATTTACCTGGTAAGCTGTAGAGATACTTTTGAATGCACCGGCTTTTAGTACGGAGCTATTAGGTTCATACAGAAAAGTACCCGGAGCAGATGCCGGTTGCAGTGAAGTGTTTAGCTCCTGTTCCGGCGTGAAAGTGTATGCCTGTATATCGCCACCAGCAGTTATATTTATACAGTGGATAGCAGGAGAGGATACTGCTTTATCACGTTCGAGCACATAGAGTAATTCCTTACATTCATTTTTTACCGATATCACATGGATGGCTGTTGTATGGGGTAATAAGCGGCATACCTGCTGTATATCAGCCATCGGCGAAAGCTTGGCAATCACCTTTGGGGCTTTTTCAAGTAGCCGGGGCAGCACCTGCGTCAGGTCGGGTTCGCACTCCTGCAAGGCAAATACACGCTTGTTCCCTTCGCCGCGCCTGGCCGGATCGAGATAGAATACATCTACCTTATTGATCTCATCTATTAATTGCCCGGAGTCGCCCTGGTAAACAGTTATATTATCCCATCCCAGTACCCGGAAGTTATGTTGTGCTGCCTGGCAATAGGTTTCAAAACGTTCGATATAAGTTACCCGGTTTACTTTACGGGAAAAGTATCCTGCGTCGATTCCCAGGCCACCTGTCAGGTCGCACAGATGATCTGTCTCCTGTACCAGTTGTTGCTTATACAGTGCTGTTGCCTCGGAAGAACATTGTTCGGTTGTGATTTTTGCCGGAAATATCAACTCCGGGTTTGCATACCATGCCGGCAGTTTTTCGCGGATCTGCCTCCGGGAGGCAATTTGTCCGACAGCAAAAGGGACATCTACCTCCGGATAGCGGGAGGCACTTAACAGCAGGCGGTTGAGGTCGTCCGTCCTATGTTCCCGGATAAACTGCTTTGTTTCTTCACTGAGCTTCATAGTACAAAAGTAATAAATAAGGAAAACCAAACCACCCGTACAGGAAGGAATCCCCCCCCGGAAAGAACCATCCAATTCCATAACTTATTGAACTTTAAGCACGACAACAAAGTTATAGATGTGCAGTGAGTATAAATACAAAAATAAGGATATGCGAGAAGTAAATAGAATAAATGAAGTAAATGTGGTAGGTAACAGATGTAGAAGAGTATCCTGGGGAGCTATTATCGGCGGACTGGTTACAGTACTGGCCGTATCTTTCCTATTATCCCTGATTGGTACCAGTATTGGCCTGTTTATGTATGATCCGCTTGGCAAACATGCGTTCGGAGGTGTAGGTACCTCTGTAGGGATATGGACAGTAATTTCGTTGCTGGCCAGCCTGGCTGCAGGCGGATTTGTAGCCGGTAAGCTGGCGGCACGTGATGGGATGATCCACGGTTTCCTGACCTGGGCCTCTTCCTTAATCGTAGCCGTGATTTTAGGAGCAATGCTTATTTCGTCGACTACGAAGATAGCTGCTAACCTGCTGGGATCGGTATCGTCGGTAACAGGTGATATTTTGTCGGGCGTAGGTTCGGTTGTATCAGAAGGGGCTTCGGATGTTGCTTCTTTGTTTGATAATATTGACCTGGATACGGATGGGGATGAGATCCGCCAGGATGTCAACCAGACGTTAAGGAAAACAGGTATCAAAGAGTTTCAGCCCAACTATATCAAAGGACAGTTGTCGGCAGTGGAGTCAGACCTGAAAAGAAGTGTGAAACAGTTGGCAGCCAATCCTCAACAGGCAGAAAGTATTATCGATGGTTTTACCCAACGGCTGCAAACCCGGGCGGATAATTATGCATCCAATATCGACAGGGAAAAAGTGGTGACTGCCATTACCAATAGCACCAATCTCTCCCGCGCTGAGGCAGAGGATACGGTAGACCAGTATATGGAACTGCTGCAACAGGGACGGAATAAACTGGAAGATTTACAAACTTCTATCCAGGAAGCCCGCCAGGAGTGGGAAGAAAAGAAAGAGGAAGCACTTAAAAAATCCGAAGAAGTTGCCAATTCGGCTGCATGGACTGCCATCTGGTCGTTCTTGGCTTTGCTGCTGGGAGCTGCTATAGCGACCTTTGCCGGACGCTTTGGGGCTATCAGGACAAGAGAAGGATATGAAGTATAAGCGATTAAGCTAACAATATATTTTTAAACAAAGCTGTCGAAAAAAAGAAGTAGTTCCCCGCGCAGGCGGGGACCGCACCAGAACAACCTGTCATCCTCTTTTGTAGTTGAAACGGCAGGTGGCTTTGCGATCCCCGCCTATGCGGGGAACAGTTTGCTTTTTTGTTTTTATGTAAACATACTTTTGGGACAGGGCAGTTTTCTTTATCAGTTTAAATCTATAGATAGTACTCCCCTTACTGCCTTTATTATTAATATTAGTTCCACGGGTGCTATTAACTAACTCCAAAGACAGTCAGATATAACTTATTACACCCAGGTGAAATAACTATTACACCCGGGTAGAATAAGTATTACAGCCTGGTGAAATAAGTATTACACCTGGGTGTAATGATTTAGATGTATAGAGTTTTGTAAATAGTTTTCCTTTATAGGTGGATTAGCTATGTAGAAGTATGGCTTTAGGGAAACAGCAGACCCGGAAAGAGTAGCCGGAAGCATGGGCGGGAATAAAAACGTTATGGAAGAAGAGAGATCATATCCCATAAAGTAGTTGCCGTATAGAAGCGGGTATCGACTATGGGTTCGTCTACTTTTTCATGCAGCCATTCGATAGGGTAAGGGATATGTACGGCATAGCAGCCCAATTGCAACGGAGGAAGGATATCGGAACGCAGGGAGTTTCCTACCATCAGGAATTGACCGGGCAGGATATCGAGGTGACTAAGGAGTTTCTGATAGTCGGCCGGTTTCTTATCGCTCATAATTTCTACATGATGGAAGAGATGCTCCAGCCCTGAGACCCGGAGTTTGCGTTCCTGGTCAAGCAGGTCGCCCTTGGTTACCAGAATCAGGCGGTAACGGCCTACCAGGGCATTTAATACCTCTTCTGCACCTTCCAGCAGTTCCACCGGTTTGGAGAGTTGTTCTTTACCTGCCTCTACCAGTTTTTGCAGGATAGCCGGGGGAAGTTGCCCGGACGTAATGCGTAAAGCTGTTTCCAGTACCGATAAGATAAAAGCCTTTACGCCGTAGCCGTACAGAGGCATATTCTGCATCTCGGTACGGTACAGCTCTTCGAGGGCGGTGGTACTGTTGGTATAGGGAGCAAGCAGTTCGCAGAAATACTGCTCTGTTTGCCGGAAATAGAGTTCATTTACCCAGAGGGTATCATCTGCATCAAACCCGACTACTTCTACTTGCTCTATCATATCTCTGTACCGGCTTTATTCTTCCCACACCAGATAGGCAGATACCAGCCAGTGGTTCATTTCATGGCCATCGACAGGCTGGGCTTCGGGTATACTTACTTTGAAGGTATGTTTACCCGGTTGGATCTGTAAGGTTACCTCTTCAGGGATCACATCCGAACCCGGGCACCAGTTGGAGCGGGACAGATCGGAAGAGGCATAGGGTTCTTCCACTATTTTTTCTTTATAGCCTTCACGGGTAATATAGGAAGCGAGGCGCTCTTTCAGCCATACGCCGGTAGCGGGGTTGAAGCGGCGGAAGGTGGCACAGTCGTTACGCCAGGAGATAAAGTTGCTAACTTCGCGGCCATCTATTGAAACAATGTTTTGTTTTTTTTACAAACTCATCGCCGGCGGCATGTCCGCCATGCCCGGTAGTAATGTATTTCAGGCGTACGTTTTTAGCATTTACCGGTACGGTAAAGTCTACGGAGACATCTTTCTGCGAGAAAATATCGGGGTATTCCTGTCCGATGTAGTACACGGTGTTCATTAAGGGTTCTACATGCCGGCGGGGCAATGGGTCGCAGGCTAACTTAGATTCTTCGAAATCCAGTTTCATACTGGCTGTATATCCTTCAGTAGTCCATGTATCGATAAAAATACCGACATAAGCTTCGCCTTCCAATAAGGAGTAAAGGTCTGTTATATCTTGTTCCCATTTTACATATTGTGCCCATTCGTCGATATAATTGGGTTTGCGTTTGCTGCTCAGGCTATCTGTATCAGAACTATAGAATCCCACGCCGAAAGGAGTTATGAAACGCATCAGTTCAATGGTAGGCTGGTAACCTGCGTCAGGTACAATGCCACGCATATTTTCCAATAGGGTTGAGTCGATCGCGGGAAATACGGCTTTTTCCTGTGCGATTGTCAACAGATTGACTGCTGATTGTTTGGGTAAGACAAAGCAGGAACCTGATTTATCCCAACGGTCGCCGGCGGAGGCAACCTGTACAGTTAGTTCAACTTTTACGTTTCTGCTATACGCAGGTGTTTCTATCTTTTTCAGGATGATCCGTCCGTTGGTGAGCCGGATCACTCCGTCGGCAGCCGGTTCGTTGTAGCTACCGGGATAGTCTTCGGAACTAAAACGCACCGGGGTGTTGTCGAATACCTGGACACTGTAATTGCCCAGTACAGGTAATTGGGCATAGCTATTCCATGTAATAGTAAGGAACAGGGAGATGAAAGCGATTAAGTTGTTTTTAAAAAGCATGTGTTATTTGAAATTAGTTAATTGTTTGATCAGTAGTTTTTGTCCCGCGGCTTTATCTCCGTGCACACAAGGGCCGGTAACACAACCTCCCTCACAGGCCATCACTTCGATAAACTGTGCCGGTGTTTTTCCTGTTTTGGCGTAGGCACGTAACAGGGCAACATTCTTTTTAGTCAGGTTAGCCACCTGTACGGCGTTTATCTCTTTATCTTTGAGATATACTTTAACGGCATTTACTACTCCGCCGGTCTGTGCAAAGCCGTGGGCTTCGCGGGAGGAGTTAAAGAGTACGGAGTAGGGTTTGGTTTCTTCCAGCCGGATATCCATTCCTGAGAGTACGGAGGCAATTTCTTCGAAGGTCATGGCATAGTCGACAGCCGGGTCGATCCGTACCTCTTTCCGCTTGGCTACACACGGACCTATAAATACGATTTTGGCATTGGGGTATTTCTCTTTTACGATACGTACCGTATAATACATAGGCGAACCGGTAGAAGAGATATACTTTTTGAGGTTGGGGATATGTTTTTCGGCTAATTGCATGTAGGAAGGGCAGCAACTTGTTGTCATAAAGGGCTGACCTTCTTCCAGTTTTTCCAATAGTTCCTGCGCTTCGTGCCGGGTAGTTTCCATCGCTCCCTGCGCAACTTCCACTACATCTGTAAATCCAAGTTCTTTCAGGGCACCATATACATTCTCCACCGGTGCACTGAATTGCGCCAGGATAGAAGGAGCAACAATAGCCACTACGGTTTCTTTACGTTTGATGGATTGCAGGATATCAAATACTTCCGAAATCTCGAAGATGGCTCCGAAAGGGCAGGCGTTGATACATTTGCCACAGTAGATACATTTGGATTCGTCTATATGTTCTATACCATCTTCCTCTTTACTGATTGCCTTTACAGGGCAGACCTCTTCGCAGGGAATAGGGATATAGACAATGGCATAGTAGGGACAGTTTTGCTGGCATTTACCGCATCCGATACAGGTTTCATGATCGATCTTTGCCTGTCCGTTCTTTTTAAAACTGATACATTCTTTCGGGCAGTTCATATAACAACTCCGGGCAACGCATCCACGGCACAGGTTGGTGACTTCGTAGTTGACCTGTACACAGGAGGAACAGGCTTCGTCGATAACGCACATCAGGTTATCTTTTTGTTCTCCGTTCCGCTCTAATGCACGCCGGGCATAGGCAGACAGCGGGGTGAGCTCGTCTATCTCATCCTCCATATCAAACCCCAGCAAAGGAAAGGTTTTATATTTCCAAACTGCACGCTCTTTATGAACACAGCAACGGCCAATCACTTTTGATTTTCTTGGGCTCAGTTCAATGGGCAATCGGTCTATTTGTTCAACGAGGCGCTCTTCTTTCCAAAGTTTTACTAATCTCGCTAGCAATCCGTGGCGTACGATCATTACATTGTTAGTAAATGCCATAACATATAAGATTATGGCTGTAAAGTTAGGTAAACTTATCTAAATATTAGTTATATATTTCACTCAGAATAATGGCGGCCGATTGAATATCACCTCCGAACGGCGGATTTTGTTTGGCCAGCTTAATTTCGCAGGCAAGTAATTGAGGGAAGTTTTTTTTCAGGGCAGTTAAGATACGGCCTGCTACATATTCAAGGAGGTTGGAGGGTATATCCATTTCTTTCTTCACTACGGCGTATATTTCTGCATAGTTAAGGGTGTCGGCCAGGTCGTCACTTTGAACAGCTTTGTTTAATGGGGCAGTCAGAAGCAGATCGACAGTGAAGGTATTCCCCACTTTTCTCTCTTGTGGAAATACCCCGTGGTAGGTGTAGAACTGCATTCCTTTCAACTCTATTTTAGTTATCATAACATTCTTTTTTAGGGTAAATGTAAGTAAAGTAAACCTTTCTGCAAAAAATAGGCTATATTTGCAACAAAGTAAATAACAGGAAATGATGGGAATAAAACACAAAGAAGATACTACTACTAACGGACTACATAATACCCTGGCTGCAGGTACGATCCTGAGAGGCAATATCAATACGGAAGCAGATTTCAGGCTGGACGGACAGATTGAGGGAGATGTAAGCTGCAGTGGAAAAACTGTAGTTGGCCCCAAAGGAAAAGTGAAAGGAAATATTACGGCTGATAGTGCGGAAATCTTAGGGGAAGTGGATGGTTCGGTAAAGGTTAACGCAAAGCTGGTGTTGAAATCGACTGCCATTATTCATGGTGATATTGCTACACAGATATTAGAGATTGAGCCTAGTGCCCGTTTCAATGGGGTTTGCGATATGTCTAAATGAAGAGATAAATGAGGTATAGTATGTCATAAAAGTAACGAAATATAATTTTCAACACGGAGACACAGAAACACGGAGGTATTATTCTTAAATGATTAAAAACCTCCGTGTTTCTGTGTCTCCGTGTTTCTATTTATTTTCTTCCTGCTTGATCTATTAATGAAATGATCTTGTTATTGAGGCTATCCGCGTTCATCAGGTCCTCCAGGTTGATATGCATCCGGTAGCGCCAGTAATGGGTTGAGTTAGCCGGCACATTGATTCGTTCCGCTTCGATATCATGGTGTTTTACTGTATCATCCATCGCAAACCAGTCCTGGATAGGGATGACGGTAAGCATGGAAGTGGTTTTAAGATGGTTGCTTATGATCTGTTGAGCGATATCTGCCGTACATTCTTCAGGAGCTTCGCCGTAGCGTTGCAATACGTTATTATAATAACGCTGGGTTTTTCCCCGGTCTTCTTTCCACCAGTTCCTTAGCGGTGCCATATCGTGGGTAGAGGTAGTACAAACAGACCGGTACGGGAGGTTAAACATATCGGTAAACTCCCGTACCGGCGTTTTAGACATACGTTCGATTTCCAGGCTCAGGATCTGCAACTTATTCATTACATCCGGTACTGAATCAGGGATCATTCCCAGGTCTTCGCCACAGACCAGCATATCCGTTCCCGACACCAATGGGGTTAAACGTTTAAAGGCCTGGGCTTTCCAGAAGTCATTATGCCGGTGGTAGAAAAAGTGCCAGTATAACTGATCGAAGGCATATTTCTCAGATCCGTCGAGTTCACGGTAGATGAAAGATTGGTTGGCTGAGATACGCGGATGGAACTTATCTTTTTCCCGTGGGTCACGTAAAAAGAGTACTTCATTGGCAATCGCAAATAAGCCATTGCGGATACGCATAGATACTTCGTCGGTTTTTCCGGCAAACAGGTCTTGTATTTTACGTTGTGTGTTGCAATGCTGTTGCAGGACCAGGTGATTCCAGGAGTAAGGGGCCAGGTAGTTGGCAGTTACTTCCCCTGTCAGGTCGCCAAACAGTTCGTACACGAAATCCCGGTTAATATGGGGGGTTGTAAACCGTTCTTCATTGAAAGAGAGTCCGTATTGTTCTATTTCCCAGCGTGGGAAGGGAAGAGCCGGGTTAAAATGCCCACATAATCCCTGTATATAGTCCAGGGGAACTTCCCAGATACGGAAAAATCCCAGGATATGGTCAATACGGAAGCAGTCGAAATAGTCGCTTAATTTATTAAAACGTTTTTTCCACCAGCTAAAGCCATCTTTTTCCATGGTGTCCCAATTATAGGTAGGAAACAACCAATTCTGGCCCATAAGTGAAAAATCATCCGGCGGAGCACCAGCCTGTCCGTTCATATTGAAATATTCGGGCTCGGTCCACGCCTCTACACTTGTACGGCTCACCCCAATCGGCAAGTCGCCTTTTAGTACAATGCCGTTTTTGCGTGCATAGTCGGAAACCGATTTAAATTGTATATACAGGATGTATTGAAGGAAATAGTAGAAAGATATTTCCTGGTAGATTTCACTTTCAGGGGCACATAGCTGATTAACCCGGGCAGGAGTGAAAACAGCATATTGTTCCCACTGTGAGAAGTCTGACGTATCGTACTTGTCGCGTAAATAGCTATAAGCTGCATAAGGAACCAACCAGGATTTACTTTGCTCAAAGAATTCCTTAAATGATTCTGTTTCTAAGAGCTGTTTTCCCTCCTGGTTAAAAAATTCCTGGCAATATTCAGTTTTATATTTACCTACCAATTCGTAATCGACAGCTTCTTTGGCGTTTAGCTCTTTTTGTTTCTGTGCGTAGAAAGCTGCTTTTTCCGGGTTTTTAAGTTCTCCCATTAATGGCAGGTTTACATACATGGGATGGAGTGCATAGATTGAGATAGCACTATAAGGATAAGAATCCACCCATCTGCGTGTCATGGTAGTGTCATTCATAGGTAATACCTGGATGATACGTTGATGGGTTTTCCGTACCCAGTCGACAAGTAAACGCAGGTCGCCCAGGTCGCCTACACCGAAACTATTTTCCGAGCGTAAAGAAAAGACAGGGATCACCGTGCCGGCACATCTCCATAAGGGTAAATTCTCGCGGAAATACAGGCCCGAAACGATGATAGTCTCGCCAACTTCCTGTTCCGGCAGTGTGAGTACACGGTTCTCGCTTGTTTCCCAATAAACAGGTTGATGGGTATCATCACCGTATACCAGGAATTTAAATTCTAACGGATAAGTAATTTCACTCGCATCCAGATCAATATGCCATACGGGAAAGGTGTCACAACTCAGCACCAGGGCTTTACCGGCACTCCAATTTCCCAGGCAGGGCTGATTACCGCTAATGGCTATACTTTGGTTTTTCTCCACTCTGGGAGCTGCCACTTTTATAACCAGTTTTTTACCGCTTCTGATTACCCGTTCATGGGTATTACAGGGATGGGCAAACCAGCTTTTAGTAAAGGCCGATGAATAAAAGGCCAGGTTCTGCGGGCGTGCCTGCCAGAAATCGTATTTGATATAATGGTGTGTTTGTTCGTCTAACTGGATCTGGTGGTTTTTCTCCCATTCTTCGAATACCTGCTCGTCGTTAGTAATCAGGAAATAGCGGTATTCTATTGTAGTGCCGGAGACCGCCGGAACCTCGAGTTCCAATTGCCAGTTACCGTCTCCGGTATATTTCATTTCTTTAGCAAAAGCCGGGTTCCATGCGCCTAGTTCGGGGATTGATCCTACCACACATAACTTTTGCCCCCAAACCGTATGGAAGTTAATATTAAATGCGACTTTCATGTTTACTATATTAGTTCAGGTTATGAAGATATTAAAAATGCGGAGAATTATCTCCGCATTCCTTAAAAAATATTATATTGTATCCGCTTACCCACATTTGAAGGCACCGCAGTTGGTACAGATCAGACATCCTTCCTGATAGATAAGGGTTTCCAGACTACAGTTCGGACATGTCTGGCCTTTGGCTTCTGTTCCATTTAGCAGATATTTCTTCAAGGCTCGTTCTACCCCGTTTTTCCAGGTATTGATAGATTCGTCTTTCAGATCCATACCTTGTACCAGTTTGATTACCTGGTCGATCGGCATACCATACCGTAGTACTCCTGAGATCAGCTTGGCATAGTTCCAGAATTCAGGGTTGAACTTGCCATCTAGTCCTTCGATTGTCATCTTATATCCCCGTTTGTTTTTGAACTGGAAGTCATAATGTTTCTTTCCATCTTCATCGTAACTCTTGAGGATGGTACCTTTAGATACGTTCTTGGGTAACATCAGTCCTTCATCGTCGTCGGCCAAACCTGTAAAGATTTCGTATGGACGGCCATTTAACAAGCCAACAAATGCAATCCATTTTTCCCGGTTATTCTGGAACTTAACTACATCGGCTTCCAGCTCGCGCGGACGTTTGGCTACGATAACCGGTGGTTCCATGCAGTTACAATCGTCTTTCTTTTTCTTACTGCCTGTTGCCAGCAGGACGCCTGAACGGGAACCGTCACGATAAACCGTACATCCTTTACAACCACATTTCCAGGCTTCTACATATAGTTGATCTACTAATTCTTCCGTAGCACTGTTTGGTAGGTTAATGGTTACACTGATAGAGTGGTCTACCCATTTCTGGATTTTTCCCTGCATTTTTACTTTTTGTAACCAGTCTACATCGTTAGAGGTTGCTTTGAAATAGGGTGATTTAGCTACCAGCTCGTCTATTTCTTCCTGGCTATAATTCTTAGTTACCGGATAACCGTTTGCTTCCATCCAGGTTACGAATTTATGGTGGAACACGATGCATTCTTCGAAAGCATCACCGGTATCATCCACAAAGTCAACCCGTGATTCTGCATCATTCGGATTTACTTTACGGCGACGTTTATATACAGGCAGGAATACCGGCTCAATACCAGAGGTGGTTTGTGTCATCAGACTGGTCGTTCCTGTAGGAGCGATTGTCAGACAAGCTATATTCCGGCGCCCATATTTGGTCATTTCCTCATACATTTCCAGGTCTGCCTCACGCAGGCGGTTAATGAAAGGGTTATTAGCCTCACGTTCCGCATCATATATTTCAAAGGCACCACGTTCTTTTGCCATAATTACGGAAGAGCGGTAAGCAGCAAGTGCCAATGTTTTCTGAATAGTTTCAGCACACTCGGTAGCTTCATCGGTACCATAACGCAACCCTAAGGCGGCCAACATATCACCTTCGGCTGTGATCCCAACGCCTGTGCGGCGTCCTTGTAATGTTTTTTTACGGATTTTTTCCCATAGATGACGCTCGGTACCTTTTACCTCTTCTGATTCAGGGTCGGTATCTATTTTTTCCAATATCCGATCTATCTTTTCTGTTTCCAGATCGATAATATCGTCCATAATACGCTGTGCCAGTGTGACATGTTCTTTAAATAAGTCATAATCGAAATAGGCATCTTTTGTAAATGGATTTACTACATAGGAATAGAGGTTAATCGCTAACAAACGGCAACTATCATAGGGACATAAAGGAATCTCACCGCAAGGATTAGTTGAAACCGTACGGAAACCAAGATCGGCATATGAATCGGGTACGGATTCTTTCAGGATAGCATCCCAGAACAATACACCAGGTTCGGCAGATTTCCAGGCATTATGGATAATTTTTTTCCATAATACAGCGGCGTCAATATCTTTAACAGTTGTAGGATTATCAGAATCTACCGGGTATTGTTGAGTATACTTAGTACCGTTTACCATGGCATTCATAAACTCATCATCAATCTTAACAGAAACGTTCGCACCTGTAACTTTCCCTTCTGTCATCTTGGCGTCAATAAACGACTCAGAATCGGGATGCTTGATAGAGACACTCAGCATCAAGGCACCGCGGCGGCCATCCTGTGCGACTTCACGCGTTGAGTTTGAGTATCTTTCCATAAAAGGAACAAGTCCTGTAGAAGTAAGTGCCGAATTTTTTACCGGCGATCCTTTCGGGCGGATATGTGACAAATCGTGTCCTACTCCTCCGCGACGTTTCATTAGTTGTACCTGTTCTTCATCGATCCGGATAATGGCACCATATGAATCGGCCTCTCCATCCATACCTATTACAAAGCAATTGGATAGAGATGCTATCTGGTAGTTATTACCTATACCAGACATGGGGCTTCCCTGGGGTACAATGTATTTGAAATGGTCGAATAAATCGAATAGTTCCTGTTCCGATAAAGGATTAGGATATTTATTCTCTATCCTGGCTATCTCACCGGCAAGACGGCGATGCATATCTGCGGGAGACTTTTCATAGATATTACCATACGCATCTTTCAGGGCATACTTATTAACCCATACTTTTGCTGCCAGTTCGTCACCGGTAAAGTATTGAAGGGAAGCTTTGAATGCTTCATCAAAGGTATAAATTTTTGATTCCATGATAGTTGGTTTTAAATTTGGCTACAAATATATAAATACTTTATTTATTAGCCAAACAAAACAATATCAATTTATCAACAGGGAGGAAAGTTATCCAATCTTCAATATTAGAAATCTAATAATCAACATATTAACTAAAGACTAGAGTTATAAAAGTTTTCCAAAAGTAAAACATGTTTTTTTATAATTTCCTAAAATAAAAAATGCCATATCCGCATGGATACGACATCTGAAGTTGTGTTTTATAAAAATTATTTATTTAATTCTTCAACTTAACTTCTATTTCCTCAACTGAGGAACGGAAAGCTTTATTGATTTCAATCTGGTCTTTTATGGTTTTACAGGCATGTAAAACGGTGGCATGGTCTTTCTTGCCTACTATTTTTCCAATATGAGAAAAAGAGTAGTCAGTATATTTTTTAGCCAGATACATTGTAATCTGACGTGCCTGTACAATCTCGCGTTTTCTGGAACGGGTTTGTATAGCGGAAAGTTCGAGATTGAAATGATCGCAGACTACTTCCTGAATCATCTGAACTGATATTTGTTTTTTCTTTTCCAACCGGATCGCCTGGCTAACCACCCGTTTAGTAAGCGGAAGATCAATTTCTTTATTATTGATTACCGCATTAGCCATTAATGAAACCAGAATTCCTTCCAGATCTCTTACGTTTTCAGTAACATTATCTGCAATAAAGTTAAATACTTCATCCGGAATCACAATGCCATCGTGATTAATCTTATTTTTAAGAATCTTCTTACGTAAATCGAGATCCGGACGACTTAATTCGGCTGTTAATCCCCATTTCAAACGGGTGATTAAACGCTCTTCCATTCCCTGAAGGTCTACCGGTGCTTTATCAGAAGTCAGAATTAATTGTTTTCCTAACTGATGAAGGTGATTGAAAATATGGAAAAAAGTATTCTGGGTTTTATCCATTCCAATCAATTCCTGAATATCGTCCAGAATCAGGACATCAATATTCTGATAAAAATTCAGGAAGTCATTCGTTGTATTTTTACGGATCGCATCTGTGAACTGAACACGAAAAAGATGAGAAGAAACATATAATACTTTTTTCTGAGGATGTAATTCACGGATACGGGTACCAATGGCATGACATAAGTGTGTTTTACCAACTCCTGAGGCACCGAATACGAACAACGGATTAAAAGTTGTTTTCCCCGGATTTTGAGCCACTGCCTCACCGGCTGTACGGACCAATTTATTACTGGTTCCTTCGAAATAGTTATCAAAATTATATTTTGGATTTAATTGCGGGTCAAGATCCTGCGGTACAGTTTGTACAAAAGGATTGGGAGCTTTGCCCACATCTTTGGGATTAGCCTTTTTTACTGCAACTGATCCATTCTCGGCCGGATAATCTACTGTACCACCAGTCGTCTTATCTACCATTACACGGTAGTTAAGAATCGTACCCTGGCCTATTACCCGGTACAACGTAACCCGAAGTACATTTACATACTTCTCCTCCAGGTATTCATAGAAAAATTGACTTGGAACCTGAATGGTAAATTTATTATCCTCATATGACAGAGGCACAATAGGCTTAAACCATGTGTTAAAGGCGGCTTCGGGCACAATATCTTTTATGACCGTAAGGCATCTATTCCACAATGTTTGATAATCAGTGTGCATGATTTTTATTCTCCCCAACTATAACTAATTTCTTTTTTGCGAACACAAAGTTTAAAAATTAATTTTGAAAAAAAAACGTCGCAATATTTGTTTTTTTTATAAGACTTACATTCAGCAAGTTATATAAAAACAACCTTAAACACTATGCTAACATTTTAAAAATCAAAACCTTATAAAAGAACCTACATTTAAAAACCTTTTCCAGCCGTAGTTGTGAAATTACGATCCAGTATATTACTTACAGCAGCAAATCGGCGTTTATTCATTTATACTTCCCTCACAGTAAATCGATTATGAGGGTCGTAATTCTTCACTACATTTTTTTTGCAAATTAGATTTATTCTAAATAACTACGCTAACATTTTATCAAAAGTTAGAAAACCGAAAAACGAACATATCGTTTAGGGTGTTCTCTGAAATCTATTAACAGTTTTGACGCGTTTTCGGTTGCATTATTTAGATTATCATATAAAGTCTTATCATTTAACAACAATCCTAAACTGCTGTTGGGGGAATTTAAGTTACTAGTTGTTAATTGCAGATTATCCAATGTTTGGTTAATAGAGTTAACAGTAGTAGTTAAATCCAGTCCTTTTAATTGGGTACTTACTTCTGCAAAGTTGCCGGTAATTAATTTAAGGTCATCCATAATAACCGGCATATCCTGGCTTACTTCGCTTAATAAGTGATCTAGCTTGCGCGTAGAACGATTCAAATTACTGGTGGTGCTTTCAATATAGTTTAAAGACTGTGTAAGGGCCGAATGATTTACAAGCATCTGTATACCACCCAAAATAGAATCGAGCTTAGGAAGCAGCCCTTCTACGCCCGGGAGTATCTTGTCCTGTACTGTTTCAAAAATGTCTTCTTCCATTCTTCCTTCAATGACTGACCCAGATTTTAAATAGTCATTTACATACTTATTCAAGTGGATATGAAGTTCCCCTCCACTTGGTAAACTTCTTACAATAGTTATATAACTTCCTTTATTGATTTTCATGTCTTTTTCAAGACTGATCTCAACCTGTATATTGTCGGTTGTACTATAGTCATATTTTATATCACGTACAAGTCCTACCTTAAATCCTTCTACGAAAACAGGGCTTGAAATCGTTACATCTTTTACATTCGAAAACGTTACATAGTAATGATTAACCGGTTGGAAAAGGTTTATTCCTTTTAAATAGTTAAGTCCGATATATAGTAATGCTAAACTAATAATAGTTACAATTCCTATTTTTGCTTCTTTGGTAAATACAGTTTTCATTTTTAAAACTTATTGAACAGAATTATTTTATTCCAGATTAATATTTTACTTTTTTTCCATCTTTAAATGCGACAATAAAGGCATCTTTGAAGTCTTTAATGACCTGCCTGCGAACCTTTTTCATTTCCTCTAAACTAGTAGATTCACCATAGGTATATTTATATAAACCATTCTCGTAATAGTGACTTACATTTTTATATCCCTTAAACAGTTTAGAGTTAGGAGAAAGTTGTTTAGAGGAGGTTAAAAATTGAACTTTATAAACCACCTGTCCTTTGGTAGCGGCAGAAGCTGATTCTTTAGAAGGGGAGGTAGGCTGATTATTTGCAACAGGCGTATTGACAACTTTTAGATCGCTATTGGCCAACGCTCCCTGCTTGCGGTCATATTCTTTCTTATATTTGCAAAAGGCATCATATAGAGATTTAGTCAGTTGCCGTTGGCCTTCGGCCGACTTCATATAACGTTCTTCTTCTCTATTAGAGATAAACCCCAATTCTACCAAAACACTGGGCATACTGGTTTTTCTTAGCACTAACAGTCCGGCTTGTCGTACACCACGGTCTACCCGATTGTGAGACTTAAAAGCCTTTTGTATTTCAGAGGCAAGAGTTATACTTTGCTCCATATGTTTATTTTGCATGAATTCAAAAATAATGTAAGATTCTGTCGAATTAGGATCGAATCCTTCATATTTCTGTAAATAATCATCTTCCAAAAGGATAGCTGAGTTTTCACGCATAGCCACAGCCAGGTTTTCTTCCGTACGTGCTAAACCTAATGTAAACGTTTCAGTACCTCTTACGGTATTTGATTTAACGGCATTGGTATGGATAGAGATAAACAGATCAGCCTTATTCCGATTGGCAATGTTTGCCCGTTCATCTAATTCGATAAATTTATCTGTTTTACGGGTATAAATGACATTTACATCTTTATGGTTATTACTGATCATTTCTCCCAGTTTCAGTGCGATAGATAGGTTAATCGTTTTTTCATCTATTGTTGCACTCCGTGCTCCCGGATCTTTTCCCCCATGTCCGGGATCTATTACAACCGTAAAACTCTTCCCGGCAACCTGAGGCACAGATAGCAGAAAAAGGAAGATCAGGAATAAGTTGATATATAGATTTTTTGTTTTTATCACGGTAATTTATGAAAATTTCCTGATAAATGTAATGCTTTTTACGGAGTATGTAGAGTATTTTTTATTATAAATTAAGGCAAAATCCATATAAATTATTCACTACCAACCCTTTTTAAGAACAAGATATATAAAAGAAAAGCGGTTGGAAATATCTCCAATCGCTTTTCTTTTATATAAGAATATTTATTATCTTATTCAGAAACTACTTCAAAAGGAATTTCTACAGATACTTCTTTATGAAGTTTGATGGTTGCTTTATAGCTACCTACTTCTTTAACTGCATCTTTAATATAGATAAGTTTACGATCCACATCATATCCGGCTTTTGCCAAAGCTTCAGCAACCTGAATATTTGTAACAGAACCAAAGATGGTACCTGTTGAGCTTGTCTTCGCACCAATTGTAAGGGTTACGCCTTCCAATTTAGCAGCTATAGCCTGTGCATCTTCTTTGATCTTGGCTAATTTGTGAGCGCGTTGTCTCAGGTTTTCTGCTAATACTTTCTTAGCAGATTCGGATGCGATCACTGCTTTACCCTGGGGGATTAGAAAGTTACGTCCGTAACCGTCTTTTACAGTTACGATATCGTCTTTGTGGCCTAAGTTTACTACATCTTCTTTCAAAATAACTTGCATATTCTGTCTCCTCTCTTTATTATTATTTCATCAAATCGGTTACGTAAGGCAGTAAAGCCAAGTGACGTGCTCTCTTAACAGCCTGCGCTACACGACGCTGGAATTTCAAAGAAGTACCAGTGATACGACGAGGCAAGATTTTTCCCTGTTCGTTCAAAAATTTCTTCAGGAATTCAGGATCTTTATAATCGATATATTTGATACCATTCTTTTTGAAACGACAATATTTTTTCTTTTTAACGTCTACCGAAGGTGGAGTTAAATATCTGATTTCTGATTGAGGTGCTGCCATGATTAATTCTCCTTTACAGTTTCTTTAGATGATTTTAAACTTCTTCTCTTAGCTGCATATTCAGCTGCAAACTTATCCTGACGGAAAGTTAGGAAACGGATAACCCGCTCATCACGACGGAAGTTCACTTCCAAAGTGGCAATTGTTTCAGGGTTAGCTTTAAATTCTACCAACTGATAGAATCCGGTAGTTTTCTTATCGATCGGATAAGCCAACTTACGCAATCCCCAGTTCTCCTCATTCACAATCTCTGCTCCTTCTGCTTTCAGTAGGTTTGTGAATTTTTCTACCGCTTCCTTCATCTGAGCATCAGACAAAACGGGAGTTAAAATGAAAACGGTTTCGTAATTATTCATAAATCTGATTTTTTAATTATAAATATTTTAGCGGTGCAAAGGTAGGGATATTTATGAGAAATAACAAACTTTTTTAGTGGTAGATTTTTATATTCATATAGTATACTAAGGTTTTACATGGATAGATAGGGATAGGATACAATAAAGTAAGCTTAACACTTGTTTATACCTTTACGAGAAATAAACCGTAGAAATAATTAACTTTGCAACAAAATATAATATAATGAAATTTTTATCTTTCCTGTTATTGATAGTAGCATCTACATTTATAGTAACAGCCCAATCGAAAGAGACGCTCAATACAACTTATTATAATGCAGAAATATTTGGTTCTGCAGCCACTGGGGATTATACTCCCTTCTGGATGATAAATAATAGATATGGAATTATACCACAAGAGGCTGGTAACGGATATCTAAATTTAGGTGTTTATCACAACCAAATTATAAACAAAGATTTTCGCTGGGCAGCGGGTATCAATGTGATAGGTGCAGTACCACGCGACCGGAATATTTACATCCAACAACTTTTTGCCGAAATTGGCTATAAAAGTATGCTGTTAACCATAGGCAGCAAAGAACAGTATCACTCTTTATGGAATAAAAGGTTAAGCTCAGGAGATATGGTGCAGTCAATAAATTCCAGACCTATACCTGAAATAAATCTTAGTATGCCGGAGTTTACTATTATTCCTTTAACCAAAGGATGGCTACAGGTAAAAGGAAATTTTGCTGTCGGACGGTCATTTGATAATAACTATCTTAAAAAAGCTGGGCCGGAAAATCAATACTATGTAGAAGATGTGCTTTGGCATCATAAATCTATTTTTCTAAAAATAGAAGATAGCAAAAATAATTTTCCTTTTTATTTAACTCTTGGAATGCGTCATATAGCTCAATGGGGAGGGATTTCCACCAATCCTGCAATTGGTAAACAACCTCATTCACTTAAAGACTTTGCACGTATAATAGTAGCAAAATCCGGAGGGGTAGGAGCTATTGCATCTGATAGTATAAATGCATTAGGAAATCATGGAGGCTCGTACGATTTTAGATTAAGCTACAAACATACTTTAGGAAACATTCATACCTATTATCAACATTATTTTTCAGACAAATCCGGTATGGAGTTTCAAAACGGGACAGATGGTCTGTGGGGAATTGAAGTAGATCTCCATTATACAAAATGGATAAAAAATATTGTAATAGAATATTTTAAAACAACGGATCAAAGTGGTCCATTCCATTATATATGGTTCGATCATGATACCTGGTCCGGACGTGGTGGTGGAGCAGACAACTACTATAATAACGGAGAATATCCAACCGGATTTTCTTATTTTAATAGAAATATAGGTTCTCCTTTAATTCCAGGTCCAGAATACAACGAAGACGGAAGTTTTGGATTTAAAAATAATCGTATTTCTACCTGGCATTTTAGCTTCGAAGGTGAAATAAGTCCGAATGTAAGTTACCGGTTATTATTTACAAATATGAAAGGGTGGGGAACACACTATAGGCCATTCCTGAAAACTACTCATGGAACTTCAACTTTATTAGATATTCTTTATAAGCATCCGAACTTAAAAGAATGGCTATTTACTGCCAGTGCAGGATTAGATACAGGAACTATAGTTGGAGAAAGTTTTGGTTTCAGCTTAGGAATAAGAAAGCAAGGCATATTAAAAAATTGGCATTAAGAGATTATTGGTATTTTTCCCATAATGATGCATAAATGATTTTTTGTGTCTGCTCAGCCATATGACGTAAATTTTTATTTGAATGCTCCTGGGTAAAGGTATCAATTGGATCATGGATAATTAATTCCATCCTATGTCTCTTTATTTTAAAAGAATCAATAGGCAGCACATCAAAGGGACCATTCAATGTTAAAGGAACAATAGGTAATTGTTGATCTAAAGCCATTTGGAAAGCCCCTTTCTTAAAAGAAATCATTTTACCATCATAAGTACGGGATCCTTCCGGAAATATAGCAATAGAAGCACCGTTTCGTAAACGCTGTTCTGCTTGGGATACACTTTGGGTAGCACTCTTTGGCGTAGAATTATTAACAAAAATAAAACCTGCAGCTCTGCAGGCAACTCCCACAAAAGGAATTTTGCCTATTCCGGCCTTCATAAACCATTTTATGGGAACGCCTAAAAATCCATAAATTAGAAAGATATCAAAAGCTCCCTGATGATTAGCAACAAAAATATAAGGTTGTTTTTTAACTATTTTTTCCTTTCCTATGACTTTCACCGGACATAGAGCCAAGTAACATGTCAAACGAGACCAGATCATTCCGGGATAATAAGCGAATATTTTTTCTCCTCCCAACAAACATCCTACAATAACAGTTAAAGCTGTAATCAGGGTGAATATAAGAAATAAGGGTATAGCCACCAAACACAAATAAATTACGTAAAGAGTGCGCACCATAGATTATTATATTATAATACAAATATATAAGGTAAATTGCATGGAATAAATATTTTTATTCTAAAATATTTTTTGAATCGGGTTATTATTACTTTATTTGTAGAAAAAAAATAATTATAAAATATCTATAACCATGAATGAATTAATTAAAAATCTTGGAGTAATTGTTCTCCTTATCGGAGTAATTATTTTAACCGTTCCAGCTCTTATCGGAGGTATGAGTAATGCTATTCTTTTTATCGGATTAGGAGTTATTTTATTGGGATATCTTGGACATATTGTTATCAATAAAAAAGTGGAATAAGTTAATTCTTAAAGATATGAAAAAAGGGGTTATTAGTATAATAACCCCTTTTTTCATATCTATCATCCTTGATTAACTAACTTTTTTCAGGCTTCCCCTTTCATTCCACCCATCGGAGGAATAAAATCATCAAATAGGGCAGTTTTTCCTGCTGCTGTCTGTTGTTCAAATTTCTCAATATTATCCTGTAAAGCAAGCAATAGTCTTTTTGCATTATCCGGAGTCAGGATTACCCTACTCTTTACTTTTGCTTTAGGTGCTCCTGGCACTACCCGAATAAAATCCAATATAAATTCCGAGGAAGAATACGAAATTACAGCCAGATTAGCATAGGTACCCTGTGCCATTTCATCTGATAATTCCACTTGTATTTCATTTGCTGTCCGTTTATTCTCCATATTTTATTCTTATAATAAGAGTTTCTTTATTGGCAAAATCGGTCACCTTCACAGGCAACCGATTTCAATTGTGTTTTAATTCTCAATTCTTTAGACCAATGTAAAAAAATTCTCAGTGTTTTTGTATTTAACTCAAATCCAGAAACTCTCCCAGATTCTCATTTAATTGCGTGTCCTACAAAAATAGGATATTCCCATGAGATAGACAAATTTTTAATTATGAAAATACATTCGTTTGCTTCAATAAAAAAGGTGATTCAGAAGAATCACCTTTTTTATATATGTATGACCTTATTTTTATAGATCATTACCATCCATAGTACTGAAATCAACAACATTTTTCCGGTTCGCATAAATCCAGTCAAATTCTTCTTTCGCTCCTACTACTAATTTGTCATAGTCACATAAACCTGTACCAGCCGGAATTAAATGTCCGCAAATAACATTTTCTTTCAAGCCTTCCAAACGATCTACTTTACCATTGATAGCAGCTTCATTCAAGACTTTAGTTGTTTCCTGGAAGGATGCCGCCGACATAAAACTATTCGTTTGTAATGCAGCACGTGTAATACCCTGAAGGATCTGGTTGGCTGTTGCAGGAATAGCATCTCTTACCTCTACCGGCTTCAGGTCACGGCGTTTCAACATACTATTTTCATCCCTCAACTTGCGCGCAGTTACAATTTGGCCAGCTTTTAGTGTCTGAGAATCTCCCGGATCCATTACAACTTTCTTGCCCCAGATACGGTCGTTTTCTTCCATAACTTCCAGCTTATCAACTACCTGTTGTTCAAGGAAGCGTGTATCACCCGGCTCTACAACTTCTACTTTACGCATCATCTGACGTACAATCACTTCAAAGTGTTTATCATTAATCTTCACACCTTGCAGACGATATACATCCTGAACCTCATTTACAATATATTCCTGCACGGCTGTAGGACCTTTGATAGCAAGAATATCCGAAGGAGTAATAGCACCGTCGGATAAAGGCATACCTGCACGGATATAATCGTTTTCCTGAACTAATAACTGTTTAGACAAAGGAACTATGTATTTCTTTACTTCACCAAGTTTGGAAGTTACCATAATTTCACGATTACCTCGTTTAATTTTGCCAAAGCTAATTTCGCCGTCAATTTCAGAAACAACTGCCGGATTAGATGGATTACGCGCCTCAAATAACTCAGTTACACGAGGCAAACCACCGGTGATGTCACCTGTCTTTCCAACTGCACGTGGGATCTTAACCAATACTTCACCAACTTTTACATTATCACCATTCTCTTTGATAATATGGGCACCTAATGGTAAAGAATAGTTCTTCAGATAATTTCCATTATCATCAATAATATGGGCAGCCGGCACTTTCGTTTTGTCTTTAGATTCGATAATAACCTTCTCTTTCAAACCGGTTGTTTCGTCACTTTCAACTTTGTAAGTACTACCTTCAACCAGGCTCTCAAATTCAATCTTACCGGAAACCTCTGATACAATTACAGCATTAAATGGATCCCATTCTAAAATTACATTTCCTTTTTCAATTTTATCTCCATTATTGAAGAATAATTTTGAACCATAAGGAATATTATGAGTAACCAATACAATTTTGGTATTCGGATCTACAATACGCATTTCAGCCAGTCGACTAACAACTACCTGGTGTTTTTTACCAGTAGCTTCATCTATTGCATCCACGGCGCGTAGCTCTTCAATTTCAAGAATACCATCATATTTAGAGATTACGCTATTTTCTGTTGCGATATTAGAAGCAATACCTCCTACGTGGAATGTACGAAGTGTTAACTGTGTTCCCGGTTCACCGATCGACTGAGCAGCAATTACACCAACAACTTCACCTCGTTGAACCATTCGGCCTGTTGCCAGGTTACGTCCGTAACATTTTGCACAAACACCTTTTTTAGATTCACAAGTCAATACTGAACGAATTTCCACATTTTCAATTGGAGAACCCTGTATCAGTTTAGCTGCATCTTCCCGTATTTCTTCTCCTGCTTCCACAATTAATTCATTGGTTTGCGGATGGTGAATATCGTGAACAGATACACGACCCAAAATACGTTCGTATAGGGAAGCAATAACCTCTTCGTTATTTTTAAGTTCTGTACATATCAGACCACGAAGTGTACCACAATCTTCTTCATTGATAATAACATCGTGAGAAACGTCTACCAGCCGACGAGTAAGATATCCTGCATCAGCTGTTTTCAAAGCAGTATCTGCCAAACCTTTACGAGCACCGTGTGTAGAGATAAAATACTCTAACACTGATAGACCTTCTTTAAAGTTTGATAAGATCGGGTTTTCAATAATCTGTCCTCCTTCTGCCCCACTCTTCTGAGGTTTAGCCATCAAACCACGCATACCTGATAACTGACGGATCTGTTCTTTCGAACCACGGGCTCCCGAATCCATCATCATAAATACGGAGTTAAATCCGTCATTATCTTCAGTAAGTTTCTTAATAAGAATATTAGACAACTTACTATTTACGTGTGTCCATGTATCAATAATCTGGTTATAACGTTCGTTGAAGGTAATGAAACCCATACTATAGTTAGCCAGAATCTGTTCAACTTCATCATAACCCTCTTTAATCAACTCCTCTTTTTCCGCAGGAATAAGTACATCGGCAAGGTTAAATGATAATCCACCTTTAAAGGCCATGTAATAACCTAGGTTCTTAATATCATCCAGGAATTGAGCTGTACGGGCAACCCCACATACTTTAATTACCTGACCGATAATATCGCGTAGGGATTTTTTACCTAATACCTCATTTACATATCCTACTTCTTTTGGAACGAATTCATTTACCATTACACGCCCTACAGATGTTTCCACCATTACATGGACAGGATTGCCTTTTTTATCTATGTCGTCCACATATACCTTGATAGGAGTGTGGATGTCTACTTTCTTCTCATTATACGCAATGATAGCTTCTTCTACACCATAAAAGCGTAAACCTTCACCCAATGTACCCGGACGCAATTTGGTAATATAATAAAGACCCAATACCATATCCTGTGAAGGAACAGTAATAGGGGCACCATTTGCCGGGTTCAGAATATTGTGTGAAGCTAACATTAACATTTGTGCCTCCAGTATAGCTTCATTCCCTAATGGTAAATGGACAGCCATCTGGTCACCGTCAAAGTCAGCATTGAAGGCAGTACAAGCCAATGGATGTAACTGAATAGCTTTTCCTTCGATTAATTTAGGCTGGAAAGCCTGAATACCTAAACGGTGCAGTGTTGGAGCACGGTTCAATAAGACGGGATGTCCTTTCATTACATATTCCAGAATATCCCATACGACAGGCTCTTTACGATCGACTATTTTCTTGGCAGACTTCACAGTCTTTACAATACCTCTTTCGATCAATTTACGAATTACAAAAGGCTTGTAAAGTTCTGCTGCCATATTTTTAGGCAAACCGCATTCGTGCATTTTTAACTCTGGTCCCACTACAATTACAGAACGGGCAGAATAGTCAACACGTTTACCTAACAGGTTTTGACGGAAACGTCCTTGTTTACCTTTCAAATTATCAGAAAGAGATTTCAATGGGCGATTCGCATCTGTTTTAACTGCACTTAATTTACGTGAGTTATCAAATAGTGAATCTACAGCCTCCTGAAGCATACGTTTTTCATTACGCAAAATAACTTCCGGAGCTTTGATATTGATCAATCTTTTCAAACGGTTATTACGAATAATAACACGACGATACAGATCATTCAGGTCAGATGTGGCAAAACGTCCTCCATCCAGTGGTACCAACGGGCGCAGTTCCGGTGGAATAACAGGAACAACTCTTACAATCATCCATTCAGGTTTATTCCGTCTACGTGAAGCACGAAACGATTCTACTACCTGAAGACGTTTTAAAGCTTCATTTTTACGCTGCTGCGATCCGTCCGTACTTGCTTTATAACGAAGATCGTATGAAAGTGAATCCAGATCCAGGCGTGCTAAAAGATCATATACAGCTTCTGCTCCGATCTTCGCAATGAATTTATTAGGATCACTATCATCAAGTAATTGATTTTCTCTTGGAAGATCATCTAAAATCTGCAGATATTCTTCTTCGGATAACAAATCCATTTCAGCTACTGTATCTACACTTCCTGCCTGGATAACCACATAGCGCTCATAGTAAATGATAGAATCCAGCTTTTTGGTAGGTAAGCCTAACAAATAGCCGATCTTATTAGGTAAAGAACGGAAATACCAGATATGCACAACAGGCACCACCAAATGGATATGCCCCATACGCTCACGACGTACTTTTTTCTCCGTAACTTCCACCCCGCAACGGTCGCACACAATACCTTTATAACGAATACGTTTGTATTTTCCACAGTGGCATTCATAATCCTTAATAGGACCAAAAATACGTTCGCAGAAAAGCCCATCACGCTCTGGTTTATAGGTACGATAGTTGATCGTTTCCGGTTTAAACACCTCGCCGCTAGAGTTTTCCAGAATCTCCTCAGGGGATGCTAAACCAATGGTTATTTTTGAAAAGTTACTCTTTATCTTGTTTTCTTTTCTAAAAGCCATATTATTTATTTATAAAGAGTTATCGATTTTAAAGGCAAAAACCCGAAGGCTTTGCCTTATATTGTTGTTGAATTAATCCAGCGTGAAGCTCAAACCAAGACCTCTAAGCTCGTGTAATAACACATTCAATGACTCAGGAATTCCCGGTTGTGGCATTGGATCACCTTTTACAATAGCTTCATAAGCTTTAGAACGTCCTACTACGTCGTCAGACTTAATAGTCAGAATTTCCTGAAGGATATAAGCTGCACCGAAAGCTTCCAGTGCCCAAACCTCCATTTCTCCGAAACGTTGTCCCCCGAACTGAGCTTTACCTCCTAATGGCTGCTGAGTAATCAATGAATACGGTCCAATAGAACGAGCATGCATCTTATCATCAACCATATGGCCAAGTTTAAGGAAGTAAGTTACCCCTACTGTAGCCGGCTGGTCAAAACGCTCTCCGGTTTCCCCATCATGCAGATATGTCTTACCATAGCGGGGAATACCAGCTTTATCCGTCCATTCATTTAGGTCATCTAAATCAGCCCCGTCAAAGATCGGAGTAGCAAACTTCACATCCAGCGTATGACCGGCCCAACCTAATACAGCTTCAAAAATTTGACCCAGGTTCATACGGGAAGGCACCCCTAACGGATTCAAACAGATATCAACCGGTGTTCCATCTTCAAGGAACGGCATATCTTCCTGACGAACGATCTTTGATACAATACCTTTATTACCATGTCGACCTGCCATTTTATCTCCTACCTGAATTTTGCGCTTCTTAGCAATATATACTTTTGCCATCTGTACAATACCAGTAGGAAGTTCATCACCGATAGTCAGGTCAAACTTCTTTCGTCTTAATTCGGCATCCAGTTCTTTATATTTCCTCAGGTAGTTTAAAACTACTTTTTTGATCAGATCATTTGTATGTTCATCAGCAGTCCATTGACTTACCTCCACAATATTGTAATCAAGATCTTCCAATACTTTACGGGTAAACTTAGCACCTTTTGCTACAACCTCCGTATTCATAAAATCTTTTACTCCCTGTGAAGGCTTTCCGTTGGTAAGAATTACAAGTTTATCAACCAACAACACCTTCAGGTCTGCTAATTTCTTTTCGTACTCTCCATCCAGTTTAGGTAAGATTACTTTATCAGTCAATCTTGATTTACGTTTCTTAACTGCCTTAGAGAACAAACAAGTATCGATAACAACCCCATGTAAAGAAGGAATCGCTTTCAAAGATGCATCTTTTACATCGCCCGCTTTGTCACCAAAGATCGCACGTAAAAGTTTTTCTTCCGGCGAAGGATCAGATTCTCCTTTCG
The DNA here is from genome assembly GCA_021204405.1 of Tannerellaceae bacterium. GTDB lineage: Bacteria > Bacteroidota > Bacteroidia > Bacteroidales > Tannerellaceae > JAJPZJ01. The sequence goes on from JAJPZJ010000122.1 coordinate 33,621, forward strand.
GAGTGATCTTACCAATCAGTATATCACCGGACTGGATACGTGCACCAATCCGCACAATACCTCTTTCATCCAAATCTTTAGTAGCTTCTTCACTTACATTCGGAATATCAGAAGTAAGCTCTTCCATACCGCGTTTGGTTTCACGTACTTCCAGGATATATTCATCTACATGTACAGATGTAAAAAAGTCTTCACGAACCATGCGTTCGTTCAACACGATAGCATCTTCATAGTTATAACCTTTCCATGGCATATAAGCAACCTTCACATTCCGTCCTAAAGCTAATTCACCCAATTGAGTAGAATAACCTTCTGTCAGGATCTGGCCTGCTTCCACCCGGTCACCGCGATTACAAATCGGACGTAAGTCTACTGTTGTACTCTGGTTCGTTTTACGCCATTTCGGAATAACATATGTTTTAACCGCATCTTCAAAGCTCACAAATTCTTCATCTTCCGAGCGGTCATATTTAATTTTAATACAAGTTGCATCTACATATACAACTTCACCGGCACGTTCTGCTATGATCTGTGTACGTGAATCGCGAGCAACCTGTCCTTCAATACCTGTACCCACAATAGGTGAATCTGTACGCAACAGAGGTACTGCCTGGCGCATCATGTTAGATCCCATCAATGCACGGTTAGCATCGTCATGTTCCAAGAAAGGAATCAAGGAAGCAGCAATGGAAGCGATCTGCGTAGGAGATACATCTATCAAATTGACTTCTCCCGGATCCACTACCGGGAAATCAGCCTCATGTCTTGATTTAACACGATCACGGATAAATTTACCTTCATCATTCAAAGGAGCATTTCCCTGTGCAATGATCATTTTCTCTTCTTCTTCAGCTGTATAGTATTGCAAACCTTCAGGTGTAAAGTCAACTTTACCGTTTTCTACCCGACGATAAGGAGTTGTAATAAAACCAAGTTCATTGATCTTAGCATATACACATAAAGAAGAGATCAAACCGATGTTAGGTCCTTCCGGTGTTTCAATAGGACACAAACGTCCGTAATGAGTATAGTGAATGTCACGAACCTCGAAGCCGGCACGTTCTCTTGAAAGACCACCCGGTCCTAATGCTGAAAGACGACGTTTGTGTGTAATCTCAGCCAGCGGGTTTGTCTGGTCCATAAACTGTGAAAGTGCATTCGTTCCAAAGAATGAATTCACCACAGAAGAGATCGTTTTGGTATTAATAAGGTCAATAGGTGTGAAGACCTCATTATCACGAACGTTCATACGCTCCCGTACTGTACGCGACATACGTACAAGTCCTATACCAAACTGGTTATATAACTGCTCGCCAACTGTACGTACACGACGGTTACTTAAGTGGTCGATATCATCCACAATAGCTTTTGAATTGATCAATTCAATAAGATATTTGATGATCTCGATTATATCTTCTTTTGTTAATACCTTAGTATCTTCACTGGTAGTAAGGTTTAACTTCTTATTAATTCTGTAACGTCCTACTTCTCCCAGATCATAACGTTTTTCCGAGAAGAACAGGTTTGTAATTACTTCACGGGCACTTACTTCATCTGCAGGTTCTGCATTTCTCAACTGCCTGTAAATATATAATGCTGCTTCCTTCTCTGAGTTACTTGGGTCTTTCTGCAGGGTATTGTAAATGATTGCAAAATCAGCCAGATTCTGGTCTTCCCGGTGCAACAAAATATTGTGCGTTCCCGATTCCAGAATAGCCTCAATATTGTCGCTATCCAATATGGATTCACGGTCAATAATCACATCATTACGTTCAATAGAAACAACCTCACCAGTATCTTCATCGACAAAGTCTTCCACCCATGTTTTCAGTACGCGGGCAGCTAATTTACGGCCGATATATTTCTTCAGATTGGTTTTGGTTACTTTTACTTCTTCTGCAAGATTGAATATTTCCAGAATATCCCTATCGCTTTCAAACCCAATAGCTCTTAAAAGAGTTGTTACAGGCAATTTCTTTTTACGGTCGATATAAGCATACATCACATTGTTAATGTCTGTAGCAAATTCGATCCATGAACCTTTAAAAGGAATAATACGGGCAGAATAAAGTTTAGCACCGTTAGCATGTGTGCTCTGGCCAAAGAATACTCCTGGTGAACGGTGTAACTGAGATACAACAACACGCTCTGCACCATTGATAACGAATGTACCTTTTTCCGTCATATAAGGAATAGGCCCCAGATATACATCCTGAATAACTGTATCAAAGTCTTCATGATCCGGATCCGTACAGTACAATTTTAACTTTGCTTTTAAAGGGATACTATATGTCAGTCCACGTGCAATACACTCATCGATTGTATAACGCGGAGGATCAATATAGTAATCTAAAAACTCTAACATAAAATTGTTACGGGTATCTGCGATAGGAAAGTTTTCTACAAATACCTTATACAATCCCTCTTTCTTTCTCTTTTCAGGAGGAGTGTCAAGTTGGAGAAAGTCTTGGAATGACTTCAATTGTACTTCGAGAAAGTCTGGATAAGGAAGTGGATTCTTAATCGAAGCAAAATTAACTCTTTGGTTTTCAGCTGTTAAAGACATCTAATAAGGAATTTATTGAACTTAATGAAATTATAGACACAAAAAGGTTAAGAATCCCCTTTTAAGAAGATTCTTAACCAAATCACCTGGTAACCAGGTTATAAATATTATTTAAGCTCAACTTCAGCTCCAGCTTCTTCCAAGCTTTTCTTTAATCCTTCTGCTTCAGCTTTAGCCATTCCTTCTTTGATGTTGCTAGGAGCACCATCAACTAAATCTTTAGCTTCTTTCAAACCAAGACCAGTAAGTTCTTTTACTAACTTAACAATAGCCAGTTTATTAGCACCAGGAGCTTTCAATACAACATCGAAAGAAGTTTTTTCTTCTTCTGCAGCAGCACCAGCACCAGCGCCCGGAGCAGCAACCGCAACAGCTGCAGCAGCAGGTTCGATTCCGTATTCGTCTTTAAGGATAGTTGCTAATTCGCTAATTTCTTTTACGGTCAAGTTTACTAATTGTTCTGCAAAAGCTTTCAAATCTGCCATTTTTGTATGATTTAAATGATTATTATCTGTATAAATTAAAAATTATCTTTCTTCCAGAGTTTTCAAAACTCCTACTAATGTTTGTCCTGAAGACTGAAGAGCAGAAACCACGTTCTTCGCCGGAGATTGCAACAAAGCAACCACATCTGCAATAAGTTCGTTTTTGCTCTTGATATTTACCAAAGCCTCCAGGTTTTCAGCACCTACATAGAAGCTTTCCTGTACATAGGCAGCTTTCAACTGAGGTTTACCTTTACCTTTCGTATCTTTAGTAAAATCTTTAATCAAGCGGGCAGGTCCGTTAGCCGCCTGTGAGAACATCACAGCTGTATTGCCTTTTAAAGCATTAAATAGAGGTGAATAATCACCTTCTACATTTTCCAATGCTCTTTTCAACAAGCTGTTTTTAACAACCATCAATTTAACTTCTCTCTTGAAACATTCTCTTCTCAGGGCAGAAGTTTTTTCCGCATCCAGAGCTTCGATATCAGTAAGGTAGAAGTAAGGATACTCCTGAAGAGTTCCTGTCAGTTGTTCTATAATTGCGCTTTTATCTTCCTTTCTCATTGTCCAATCCTTTTTTAGTTTTCATCAACTGATTTTGGGTCAATTTTAATACCCGGACTCATTGTACTTGAAAGATAAATGCTCTTTACATATGTACCTTTAGCAGCAGATGGTTTTAATTTGATCAGCGTAGAAATAAATTCCTTTGCATTCTCACGGATCTGATCAGGAGTAAAAGATACTTTACCTACCGAAGTATGTACAATACCTGTTTTATCAACTTTAAAGTCGATTTTACCCTGTTTAACCTCTTTCACTGCATTACCTATCTCATTGGTAACAGTACCGCTTTTAGGGTTAGGCATCAAACCGCGAGGACCTAATACTCTACCTAAAGCACCAATTTTACCCATAATAGAAGGCATTGTAATGATAACATCGATATCAGTCCAACCACCTTTGATTTTGTTTATGTACTCATCCAGTCCGACATAGTCAGCACCAGCAGCAGTAGCTTCAGCTTCCTTGTCCGGTGTACATAATGCAAGAACCCTTACCTGCTTACCAGTTCCGTGAGGTAATGAAACCACACCTCTCACCATTTGATTAGCCTTACGGGGATCTACACCTAAACGGACATCTACATCAACAGAAGCGTCGAATTTAGTGGTAGTAATTTCTTTTACTAACGCTGAAGCTTCCTTTAATGTATATGATTTCCCAGCTTCAATCTTGCCCAAAGCCAACTTTTGATTTTTTGTAAGTTTACTCATCTGAATTGAAGTTTTTAATTATTAACCGGGAAAGTCCCTTTAACAGTGATCCCCATACTTCTGGCTGTTCCGGCAACCATTCTCATGGCCGATTCAACAGTGAAACAGTTCAGATCGACCAACTTGTCTTCTGCAATTGCCTTTACCTGTTCCCAGGTAATTTCCGCAATTTTCTTACGGTTAGGCTCAGCAGAACCACTCTTCTGTTTAGCAGCTTCCAACAATTGGATCGCTACAGGAGGAGTTTTAACAACAAAGTCGAATGACTTATCAGCATAATAAGTAATTACCACAGGTAATGCCTTACCAGCCTTGTCCTGGGTTCTGGCATTAAATTGCTTGCAAAACTCCATAATATTAATACCCTTAGAACCTAAGGCAGGTCCTACTGGGGGAGAAGGGTTTGCTGCTCCTCCTTTAATCTGCAATTTGATTTGTCCAGCAACTTCTTTAGCCATTTTTCTAAAAATTTATATATAACACTAAAAACAGAAAGATAACCCTTGTCGTAACAAACAAAGTATTACTCTTTCTCTACTTGCATATAACCTAACTCAAGCGGGGTTTTACGTCCGAAGATCTTCACCATCACTTTAAGTTTCTTTTTCTCGGCATTTACCTTCTCGATCACACCACTGAATCCGTTAAACGGACCATAGGTTACCTTCACATTCTCGCCAACATAAAATTGGATATCGATGTCTTCCTGTTGCTCCTGCAATTCGTCTACCGTACCTAAAATACGATTTACTTCAGCCGGGCGCAAAGGTACCGGATTATCCGATCCACCTAAGAATCCAATCACATTAGGGATGTTACGTAATCGATGAGCGACCTCTCCTACCAACGCAGCTTCTACTAATACATAGCCTGGTAAATAAGCTCTTTCTTTCATCACTTTTTTACCATTACGTACTGTAAAAGTTTTTTCTGTAGGGATCAACACCTGTGATACATACTCTCCCAGATCTGTATTCTTTAATTCAGCCTCAAGGTATTTCCTAACTTTATTTTCCTTACCACTAATGGCACGGAGAACATAAAATTTCTTCTGGATATCAGACATACCAAAAACTGATTAAAAGATTTTCTCGTAGAAGAAACGCATCACAGTCTCAAAGCCTAAATCAACAACAAAGATTAATGCTGCAATTATAAGGGAAGCAATCATAACAACCACAGCACTATTGGAAAGTTCAGCTCTAGTAGGCCAAGAAACTTTATAAACAAGTTCGTTATAAGATTTCTTAATATAAGTAATTATCTTTTTCATCGAATCTATAGATTTTTGCACGGAAGGAGAGGCTCGAACTCCCGACACCTGGTTTTGGAGACCAGTG
>JAJPZJ010000076.1 GCA_021204405.1 Tannerellaceae bacterium
ATAATATACCTATATGTATGGATTGATTGGCCCTGAAAATTAAAAGACCTTTGCACAGGTAAAAATTGAGAATAAGAGAAATGACGAATAACAAAATTAAAAGGAAAAAAAGAAAATCCTTTCTTACTACACGTATTACTTATCTATTCATACTACTTTGCTGCCTTCAGGCTGCTTCTGCCAACCAACGGGGCCGCCAGTCAGTGATTAAAGGCATAATAAAAAGTTCGCAGAATGAATTACTGGGATTTGCAACCATTTATATCAAAGACACAAATTTAGGTACCCAATCGGATGAAAAAGGAGAATACTTCCTGCGGGTTACCCCTGGTAAACATATCCTCTGTGCGCAGGTATTAGGATATACTCCTTTTGAGAAAGAGATTGAAGTTGCCGCCCATGACAGGCTTACCATAGATATCGTACTCGAGCAGGATAAAATCGAGCTTGGTGAAGTGGAGGTAGTAGCCAAATCATTAGTTCAACAGGTAAATGAGACAGCTTACAATGTGGTGGCAGTAGATGCGAAAGCACTTCACAACAGCACCCTGGAACTAGCCCACGTACTAGACAGAGTATCAGGGATCAAAATTAAAGAAACTGGAGGAGTTGGTTCTGACATGCAACTGATGATGGATGGATTCAGTGGCAAACATATCAAAATATTTGTCGACGGCGTACCACAGGAAGGGGTAGGAAGCTCTTTCGGATTAAATAATATACCTATTAATTATGCCGAACGAATCGAGGTTTACAAAGGAGTAGTGCCCGTAGGTTTCGGTACGGATGCAATAGGTGGAGTCATTAATATTATTACAAAGAAAAACCAGAACAAATGGTTCCTGGACGCCTCTTACTCATACGGCTCATTCAATACCCATAAATCATATGTGAACTTCGGGCAAACATTCAAAAACGGCCTGACTTACGAAATCAATACCTTCCAGAACTATTCGGATAATAGTTACTATGTAGATACTCCGGTAAAAGACTTCGAAACAGGCGCTATTGATAAAAGCCAGGTAGAACATGTAAAACGCTTTCACGACACCTATCATAATGAAGCCATCATCGGTAAAGTAGGACTAGTAGATAAAATCTGGGCAGACCGGCTGATGTTTGGAATCACCTATTCAAAAATGCATAAAGATATACAAACAGGCGTACGGCAGGAAGTAGTATTTGGTGGAAAGTACAGGACCGGCTACTCCGTGATGCCTTCATTGGAATACCGTAAACGCAATCTTCTTGCACAAGGACTGGATGTAACCCTGACAGCCAATTACAATAAAAACATCACCGAGAATATAGATACCTCTAATTATGAATTTAACTGGAGAGGCGAAAAGCGTATACTCCGATCACCCGGTGAACAATCTTATCAACATACCCGTTCAGACAACAATAACTGGAACGGAGCCTTTACTGCTAATTATCGTTTAGGCAAAGCGCATACCTTCACCCTTAACCATGTAATCAATGCGTTTGAACGCTCCAATAAAACATTACTAAATAGTAATACCTCAGGAGATGCCATATCGAAAGAGACACGAAAAAACATTACCGGCCTTTCGTACCGTTTAATGCCGGTGGAAAGCTGGAATGTTTCAGTATTTGGTAAATATTATAACCAGTTTATAGCAGGTCCGATAGCTGTCACCTCAGCCCAGGATGAATATACACGTACTACCAACTCGGTCAGTTCACTGGGATACGGAGCAGCCGGAACTTATTTTATCCTGAAAAGTATACAGGCAAAGCTTTCGTATGAAAAAGCCTACCGGTTACCCACCAATGAAGAGATGTTTGGTGACGAAGACCTGGAAACCGGCGACCTGGCCATCAAACCGGAGAACAGCGATAACCTGAATTTAAACTTAAGCTATAACGAAACATTCGGGAAACACTTTATTTTCGTGGAAGGTGGCTTAGTTTACCGTAACACAAAAGATTACATCCAGCGGAAACTAGTTGACCTGAGCGGAGGTAAATCGGGAGCCACCTACGAGAACCATGGCCGTGTACTCACCAAAGGTTATAATATTTCCGCACGTTATGGTTTTGGAAAATGGGTAAGCCTGGGAGGTACATTCACACAAATGAATGTACGCGACAATGTAAAAACCATCGGAAGCGAAACCCTGCAGGAAAATCTTACCTACGGAGCACGTATGCCTAACATACCGTACCGCTTTGCCAACGCCGACGCAACCTTTTATTGGCGCGACCTGGGAGAAAAAGGCAATGTGTTAAGCCTAAGCTATAATAATTTCTACATGCATAGCTTTCCACTTTATTCGGAAGCACTCGGAAGCAAATCAGACTTTATAGTTCCTACCCAATTCTCGCACGACATTACCGTGTCTTACGGGATAAAGAACGGACGATATAACATATCATTTGAATGCCGGAACTTCACCAACGAAAAACTGTACGATAACTTCAGCCTGCAAAAAGCAGGAAGGGCATTCTACGGTAAAATAAGAGTTTATTTAGGTAATTAATTTATAAAATATCATACTTAATAATTTAATAATATGAAGACAAATTGGTTAAAAGGTTGTATGCTTTTTGCATTAACAGGATGTATATTCACTGCTTGTAGTGACTCAGATGAGCTGGAACCAACTCCCAACCCGGGAGAAGAAGGGAACAATAAGGAGGCATATGTAATTAGTGCCACTTACCAGGATGCAAACTACTTACTTACTTCTGAAACAATAGCTGAAGGAACTATTACAGTTGTAAATAATGGTCTTACGACAGATGCCGGAACTACCTGGATCTATTATCAGGATAAATACCTCTATCGCCTGGTATATAACCAGGGTAATGCAGGTATTACATCTTCATATGTACTTGATGCAAATGGCGAAATAGAGGAGCGTAATAAAACTTATGAGATCAAACGTTTTACCTCTTACGGTACTTATAAAAATTATATTATTACTGCTTCTACAGGCGATCTGGGTACAGAATATGCAGATGAATACGATTATTTACCAAAAGGTTTCCTTTTTTCTTATTTGGATGTAACCAATGAAACCTTCACTACAAATGATAACGTGATCTTTAGTGAAAACTACCTGGGAAATGGTGAATATGTTACATTTGCAGGTTTCCTGGAAGCCAACAACAAGATTTATACAGCTCCTATTCCAATGGGACTAAGCCAATACAGCGTAAAGGCCAACAACGGAGAATATGTTATATACCCTGAATTAGTAAAAACAGAATCCGGTGGTACCAACAGTAGTGCTTATGTGGAAGGAGAATTACAATGGACCCAACATCCGGATGAAGCCTACATAGCTATCTATAGCGACCAGACTTTCAGCAATCCTACAATACTCAGAACCGATAAAATCAGCTATGCCTGCGGACGTAACAAATCACAGTACTACCAGACAGTATGGGCTGCCGACAATGGCGACGTATACGTATTCTCGCCCAGTTATGCGAAAACAATGACTGCTGATGTGCAGAAAACTACCTTAGATGCAGGTGTTGTACGTATCCAAGCAGGAGCTAGCAACTTTGACGAAGATTACTATTTTAATATAGAAGAAGCTACAGGCGGCAACTCTTTCTTACGCTGCTGGCATCTTGAAGAGGATTATTTCCTGTTATTAATGTACGACAGACCTTTGACCGAATCTGATTTCACAGCTAACCAGATGGCCATTTACAAAGGTGAAGATAAACAACTTACGTATGTAACTGGCCTGCCCTCAGCAGCTGTTCTTAGTGGATTCGGTAACTCTCCTTACTGCGAGGATGGAGTGGCTTATGTAGCCGTAACAACCACAGATGGAAATCAACCTGCCATATATAAAATTGATGTAGCATCGGCTGCTGCAACCAAAGGACTTACAGTTGAATCAGCCCAGATCAGTGCTATTGGTAAGCTGAGTTACACAGAATAATCCGCAAGGTGAGTTCCACAAACTGAGAGATGACAAAAATCCCGGGAAGAGACGATGGGATTAAACAATGAGTTCAAAAATGAAAAAAATATTCACCAAACTTCACCTCTGGTTATCTATCCCTTTCGGGATTTTTATCTCCGTATTGTGCCTGACAGGAGGTTTACTGGTATTTGAAACAGAGATCCAGCAGGTTGCTAACCCCTCCCGCTTCTATGTAAAGGAAGTGAAAGGAGCACCCCTCCCATTGGAGGAACTGATCCCGATGGTCCAGCAACAACTGCCGGATACCGTATCCATTTCAGGTATAACTTTCCCGGCCAAATCCAACCAGACATACCGGATGAGCATGACAGGGATGGGGCGTACCTCATTAATCGTCGACCCATATACGGCAGAGATTATAGAACAAGTAACTCCTTATGCAAAAGGCAACTTCTTTTCTGCTGTACGCCGCCTGCACCGCTGGTTCATGTACCCGATGCAACGGGATAAAACCAACTGGGGAAAAATACTGACCGGAACCTCCACCCTGATCTTTGTTTTCATACTGATTACCGGAATCATTATATGGATTCCGAAATCAGTAAAAATGCTGAAAAGATGTTTGAAGATTAAAACAGGCTCTGGCTCTTTCCGTTTCTGGTATGACCTGCATCTGGCAGGCGGCATCTATACTGCTATCCTCTTGCTAACTATGGCACTTACCGGTTTAACCTGGTCGTTCCAATGGTACCGCACCGGCTTTTACAAAGTATTCGGCGTGGAAACAACCCAGGGTAGTGGCCACGGGCAACCGGCTCCGAACCAACAGCCGAACGAACCAACAGCCCACGCTACAACCAACCGGCCTTCCGGTAATGAAAGAGAACAGCCAAACAGAAGCGAAGGCAGACCGGAAGGGAATGAGACCGTTGAACGAAACAGCAGGCCGGAACGAAATACCTCCGGAGAAGACACTCATGAAAGAGGTGGCGAAAGCCGGGAAGGACGCAGGGGCGGAGAAAGATCCGGCCAGGGAGGAAGAGGCCCTGACTATGCAGTCTGGACAAACGTATATAACCAACTGGCACAACAGTATCCTGCATACAAAACAATATCCGTACAAAGCGGAACAGCTACAGTAAGTGCTGCAACCACAGGAAACACCCGTGCATCAGACCGGTACACATTCGACAACCGCACCGGCGAGATCACCCATGTACAGCTATATAAAGACAATCCTAAATCTTCCAAAATACGCGGATGGATCTATGCCGTACACGTAGGTAGCTGGGGAGGAATCCTTACCCGTATCCTGTACTTTATAGCCTGCCTGGTGGGTACCTGCCTGCCACTGACCGGTTATTATTTCTACTTAAAGAAACGTTCACTGAAAAAAAAGAAAGAAATAAAAGAAGTCTGAAAAAGACTCTTTTAAAACCCTTACTTACAAAGCAAAAGGCGGATTATGTAATCCGCCTTTTTTCATTCCTTTAGTCGACGGAGAACAGGAGATTAATCTTAGTCGGAAGATTTTATTCAGTTCCCCGCGCAGTGAATGGAACGCAAAAGAAGTGGCTGTTTTAAATAAAAAAAGATAATTTCTGCCTGTCCTGGTGCGGTCCCCGCATTCGCGGGGAACTAACAGCGTTCTCATTTATAGCTCTTCACATAGATAGAAAATCTTCCGACCACCATTTTGATCTTTGCTCCGCCTGAAAACACCTATGGATAATATTAAAATCTGCACACCTCGCTTATTTTTACCTTTCCACGTCATTTATTTTTTAGCTTACATTTCACTTATTTTACTTTTAGAGTTCGTTTCCTCTTTCCCGACACCTCGTTTGTTTTTTCCTGCACCCGGGAGAATCAGGGAAAAAATAAACGAGGTCTGACACAAAAACAAACGAAGTAATAACCAGACCTTATTCAGGCACCTTCAGGAATTCCAATCTTTTTAATGAGTTCTTCCATATCTGCGTTGGTATCCACGCTTTTCTTCCTGATTTTGCTACGGTAATTATAAACAGTTTGCAATGAACAACGTAAGAAATGGGCAATTTTAGAAGAGTCGGTAATCCCCAGCCGGATCAGAGCAAATACCCTTAATTCGGTATTTAATAATTCTCCCCTTTTTAGTTCGATCTGTTCCTCTTTCTTCAATAATTGATTGAAACAAGATACGAAAGAAGGATAAATACTCAGGAAAGCCCGATCAAAATTAGTGTACAATTCCTGTATATCTTCATCTTTTACTTTAGCCGAGGAGGTTATTTTCATCAGGTCGTCAAACTGTTTGGCTGCGATCTTATTATAAACACTTTTTCTAAACTCCTGTAATTTACTTATATACCTTGAGGAAAGATCAATGAAATTGCCAATATATTCCTCCTTTAGCAAATTAGCTTCATGCAATTTACGATTGAAAGAGTTTAACTCCTCATTCTTCTGCCCCAGGTTCTTATTGGTTACTTTCAGGGCCTGCTGGGTATTTTGTAATTCGCGCATCTGTCTTTTCAGAAAAAAAGAAAAACCAGTAAGGAGATAAACAGGGAAGAAATGCAGGTTAAAATAATGATCAGGAATCGGCGCTGCTCCCTGGCCTTTTGCTGATAAGCCTTATTGATAATCGGGGCAATCTTTGAAAACTGAAAATTACGGGTACGGGTATTGTAGAAATTGGCATCATTTAAGGCTTGTTGAATATAGTTATAAGAGCGTTCTATATCATTATTTTCATATAACCATCTTGCCACATCTACCAATGCAAGGTATTCTGTAACTCCATCTTTTATATCTGCGATGGCAGCTTTTTATAATCCAGTTCATGCCTTCTTCCTGCTCCCCTCTTTGCAGATAAGTCACCCCAGCCTGTAGCCGGCTTTCGCATATTCATGCGTATCGGGTTGTAAAGTTTTCAGGTAAGCCCAATTGTATTTGAAAGCTACCTCCGGCTCTCCCCTGCCCTGTGCCAGTTGGGCTTCATATAATAAAGAGAGGGTAGAATTTGCTGGAAGATACATTAACACAGAATCACAGTATGCATACAATTCCTGCCGGATAGCACTATTAAACTGGTTATCATCTATATATTCATTCAAAAACGAGTTCAACTGTTCATAACGCATGTAATACTCCAGATATAATTCATCTGTAAAATGATTTTTGGGTAACATCCGCAAATTAGTTTCCGCCTTCCGGAAGAAACCTGCTGAAGAGAGAATATACACATATTGCAACTTTGTCCTTATGAGATGCTCAGAATCTTCCATCCAAGTGGCCAACTGCATATTTTTATTGATATAAATTAAAGCCGAATCAAAGCTATAACTCCTGAATTCTTCTATAATATTGTAGCAAATGTCAAATTGCCGGTCTGAAGACACCTCACGGGTTAACTGTTCTTTAAGCCGGTCGATACGGGTTTCTTTCTTTTCTTTATAGGAAGATTAGCGGGCAATGGTCCGGTCTAATTCGATTAAAAGAGAGTCTATCCTATTGGTTGCACACAACGGAATAAAACAAAAAAACAATGTAATAGATATAAATAGGTTCACTTTCATTGGTTAGGTTGCTGTTAGCGCCAAATATAAGAACTTTATTGGACAGATTAAACAACAAATGATACATTAAAGCATATAAATGTTACTTATTAAATTTTACATTTCAATCAGGACAATCCATCCAACTTTACTTTTGCCTTTTTTCATACCTTCCTCAATATGCTATAAATTAAAAAGATAGCTACATAACCTGATATCCGCCGATTTACTTTCCAATTACTCTGCCCTGACTACCCGTTTTCACCTTACTTATGGGGCATATATTTACCAACGAATATTGTTAAACTTTAATTCTTATATTATGAAATAGAAAAACAGCCATCTGATGTTCCACACGTTTCGAAGGATTGCCATGCTTACTACATGTTTTACCTTCTTATTCGGAACTATGTATGCACAGAACCTAACCGGAAAAGTTTTTGATGACCTGGGCGAACCCGTAATAGGTGCCAACGTGATCGAAAAAGGTACCACCAACGGAACCATCACCGATATGGATGGAAACTTTACCCTTACCCTTAGCGATGCAAACAAAGCGATCTTACAGGTTTCTTATATTGGATATAATACGTATGAGGAAGCTGTAAACGGACGTTCTGAGTTTAATGTAACACTGGCCTCTTCGGTAGTAAACCTGGGCGAGATTGTAGCCATTGAGTATGGGACACAGAGCCGCCGTGAAATTACCGGCTCGGTAGCCAATGTATCCAAAGAGAACTTCAATAAAGGGGTTACACGGGATGCGGCCGACCTTTTACAGGGCAAAGTGGCAGGGCTGAACATTACTTCCGGTTCGGGAGATGTAACCCAGAGTTCTTCCATCCACCTGCGTGGAACCTCTACATTACAGAATGACCAGGGGCCGCTGATCGTTATTGATGGAATACCGGGCGGCGACATGTCTACGGTACCCCCTTCTGATATCGAATCGATCTCCGTACTGAAAGATGCCTCTTCGGCTGCCATTTATGGGTCGCGTGCAGCAGGAGGAGTAATCCTGATCACTACCAAACGCGGATCGGGCTCACGTACGCAGATCACTTACGACGGCTACGTAGCAATCGACAAAATGGCTAATAAACCCGATGTAATGAATGCATCCCAGTGGAGAGAGTATGCGAAATCGGTTGGTGCGGATATATCTACTTACGACCAGTATGGAGCTGATACCGACTGGTTTGACGAACTGACACGGGTTGGTTTCTCACAAAACCATGCAGTATCCTTGTCGGGCGGTGGTTCAAAAAACAACTACCGGGCATCCTTCAGCTATTTAGACAGGAACGGTATTATCCGTAACAACTCGATGGAGCGTTACAATTTCCGTATGCAGTTCCAGCAGCGTACGATTGAAGACCGCCTGCGTATCGGCTTAACAGCCAACGGAACCCTCAGTACTTCCTACCAGCCGGAAGATGAAGAATTTTTATTAGCTTATACCATGCTTCCGGTATATCCTGTTTATAACGCAGATGGAAGCTACTTTACGAAACAAAACGGTGAATTCGACAATGGTAACCCTGTACAGATGCAGGATTTAAATGAAAAGAAAAATGAGAGTTCTTATTTTTACGGTGCCGGCAACCTGCAATTTACCCTGATGGAGGGATGGAACATTAAAATGAACCTCTATAAGAGTTACAGGTCACAGGAGTATAGCGAGTACAGGCATTCGGAAACAAAAACAGGTTTGAATACCACCGGTTTTGCTAAAAAAACAAAATGAGATAGAAAAACGTGGCCTGATAGAGGTAACGACCGATTATGAACATATGTTCGGGAAAAACGGCGAACATAAATTACAGGCAATGGCCGGTTACTCATGGGAAGAAAACAGCTATTCTTTTTTCCATGCACAAAATTCAGACTTCCTGGTTGACGACCTCAGTTATAATGCACTTCAATCGAGTGTAGGATTAAAACCCGGGGATGTGAAATCGGATAAAGAGTCTTACCGTCTCATCTCCTTCTTTGCCCGTGCCCACTACAGCTACAAAGAAAGGTATATGCTGACTGCTACCGTACGCCGTGACGGTTCTTCCAAATTCGGTGAAAACCATAAGTGGGGTACCTTCCCTTCTGCCTCTGCGGCATGGGGGCTTTCACAGGAGGCCTTTATGAAAGATATCCGGTGGATTAACGACCTCAAAGTACGTGCCGGCTATGGGCTTACCGGTAACCAGGATGGATTAAAACCTTACAAAAGCCTTGTATTATTAGGTACATCAGGTATTTACTGGAACAACGGTTCATGGGGTACCGGCTACCTGCTGAACCAGAACCCTAACCCCGACCTGAAGTGGGAACAGACAGCAATGTTAAATATTGGTTTGGATTTCACCCTTTTCAACAGCCGCCTGAATGGTACAATTGAGTGGTATGACAAACGTACAAGCGACATGTTATATCGCTACGATGTACCCAGCCCGCCCTATGTACATAAAGATATCCAGGCCAATGTAGGTGATATGAAGAACACCGGTATTGAAGTATTGCTGAACCTGGACGTAATACGTAGTAAAGATTTTAACTGGACTACGTTTGTGAACCTGGCGCATAACAAGAATGAGATCACCAAACTGTCTAATGATGTATATACCACCGAGCGTATCTACACAGGTGATCCTTGGATTCGGGAAGCGTCGGGAATGACTTCACACGTAGTGGAAGTAGGATGGCCAATCGGGCAGTTTTTTATGCTGGAGTGCCTGGGTATTGACGAGAACGGGAAATGGATATTCCGCGACAAGAATGGAGACGGACAGATTTCCGACGACGACCGTACCTATGTAGGTAGTGCACAACCCAAACTCACATTCGGGTGGAACAATTCTTTCTCTTATAAAGCCTGGGATTTCAGCTTCTTCTTCCGCGGATCATTAGGACAGAAAATATTCAACAATCCGCGCGCCGCTTATGGTAATTCCAGTCAGTTGCTCGGAACAAACGCGTTAAACGATCCGTTGATATACAAATTAACAGAAGATCCGAAAGTAAGCTCTTATTATCTGGAAAATGGTTCTTTTGTACGATTGGACAACCTCTCCCTGGGCTATACCTTCGACACTCAAAAGATAACCTGGCTCGACAGGGCACGGGTATATGTAGCTGCACAGAACCTTTTCGTTATCACCGGTTATAAAGGGCTGGACCCGGAAGTTGAGTTAATCCGCCAACGCGAATTAAACGATGAAACAAACAGGAATGCCGGGCTCTCACCCGGTATTGAATCCCGTTACTTCTTTCCTAAAGCAAGAACTTTCACTTTAGGAGTTAGCTTAACATTTTAATCATTATCTAAAAGAGTTTTTTTATTATGAAAAAGAAATCATTCTATATAGTTGCCCTTTGCGGAGCACTTCTATTACCCTCCATTTCCTGTACGGATCTGGGTGAAACAGTATACGGAGCAATAGATGCGGATAATTTTGCCCGTACCGAAGAAGAGATTAATGGTATTATGGGACCCGTTTACCGGACCTTGTCGCAATATCATACACACACTACGTTCGGTGTGCTCGATTGTGCCGGCGATATGCCGATTGTTCCTACCCGCGTAGGTGGCGACTGGTATGATGCAGGCCAGTTCAGGGAATTACACCAGCATACATGGACAGCCAGCACCCAGGGAATAAGGAAATGCTGGGATATTGCTACCCGTGGGATGAGTATATGTAACCTGGCTTACACAACAGTGGAGAACAGCAAAGTAGACGAAACATTCAAAAAAAGGATATTGGCAGAAATACGGGGTATACGTGCTTTCTGGATTTATACGCTGGTAGACAACTGGGGTAACTTCCCACTGGTTACAGATTCAGAGAATAAGGAATTGCCGGAGATTACTCCCCGTAAAGAGGCCTATAACTTCCTGGTAAAAGAATTAACTGAGATCAAAGACCAGCTTTACACAGCGGTTTCAGACCAGACTTACGGTAAGTTTACCAAAGGTTCCGCCCTTGTATTACTGGCCAAAACCTACCTGAATGCAGAAGCCTGGGAGGTAGATAGTCCGCGCTGGCAGGAGGTAATTGATGTTTGCGAGGAGGCTATGACCCTGGGATATATCCTGGAGCCCGACTATAAAACAAACTTTCAGATCAATAACGAAATTTCCCGCGAAGC
The DNA here is from genome assembly GCA_021204405.1 of Tannerellaceae bacterium. Classification (GTDB taxonomy): domain Bacteria; phylum Bacteroidota; class Bacteroidia; order Bacteroidales; family Tannerellaceae; genus JAJPZJ01. The sequence continues at coordinate 11,600 of JAJPZJ010000076.1, forward strand.
GATGCTCGCTGCTACTTACAGTGTAAACGACCCGGAGATCAAAGACTACCCGGAAACCCGTAACCAGCTTTTTCTGTGGACACTTCACTATAATGCAAGGAAAGCGCTCGGTATCCGTGCCGAAGGACATAATGGTTTGTGTGCACAACCGGATTACGTAAGATTGTACGAACCCGAAGATATACGTCTGGAAGCCTCTTTCCTGCTTGGAGAGATGAGAGACCCGGATACCGGAGAAATTCTGTTAACAGCACACGACCGGCCACTTATCCATACCATAGATGTTACGATTCTTAAAGAAGATAACAATTACGATCCGGCTACCGGATGGGGTGCTGTAAACCAGGAAGATGGCGCCCGCTGCTGGAAATGGCCCATTGATGCAAACGTAACCACTGCCGCTGAAAATGATATACATATTTTCAGGTATGCTGATATTTATTTAATGAAAGCTGAAGCCCTTATCAGGGTAGGTAGGAACGGCGAGGCTGTTTCTTTAATAAATGAAATACGCGAGCGTGCATTTGGTACTCCGGATCATAATTATACCACCGTTACCCTTGCTGAATTGGAACTGGAAAGGAAACTGGAGTTTGCATGGGAAAACTTCTCCCGGCAGGATTGTATCCGCTTCGGTACTTTCCACGATGCACGTTTCGTTAAACCAGCCAATAGCGGAGATACCTACAGGAAAATATTCCTATCCCATTAACAGCCTGGCAGTCTAACCCAAACCTGGTACAGAATACAGGGTATCCTCCCTTCTAAGTAAAGGTAACTCAGCCAACTGATAATCTACCCCGGGTAAAACCCGGGGTTATACATATGTAAATCCTCCGGACTTTATGTTTTTATAGGGTTGCTTTTTCCGTTTGGCTCACCTCTATCCCCCACCGGGCTAAATCCAGTACAATGGGTAGCAAAGTATAGCCGGCTTTGGTTAGCTGATATTCTACCTTTGGAGGAATCACCGCATATACAATCCGTTCTATCATACCACTTCTTTCCAACTCACGGATAGATTGCATAAACATCTTATTGCTGATCTGCGGCAGTGTACGCTGTAACTCTCCGGAGCGCAAAGGTCCATCTTTCAGGTGAAATACAATCATAAGCTTCCATTTGCCACTTATAATATCCATCGCAAGTTCCAGCGAACATAAATATTCTTTTCCATGGAAAAGAAATTTCTCTTTACCACATTGATAATCCATATTTTACTCCTTTTGGTAACTATGTAACTATTTAGTAGGTACTTTCTACTTTGAAGTGAAGATAATACTTTTGTCTGAATGAATAAATAAAGTAAAAACCAATTGTATGAATCTGTCTAAAATCCTGTATATCCTTTTTGTGGTATGCTCTTTTTTCCTGTACGCTTGTGGCGAAGGAAATAATAATGGTCAAAGTAATATGTCAAACGCACGTACAACTATGGATGTAATTCATGAACGTACCAGTATCCGCGAATACACGCAACGTAAAGTATCCAGAGAAGACCTGGAAACACTTGTCCGGGCCGGTATGGCTGCCCCAAGTGCTATGAACAAACAGCCCTGGCAGTTTATTGTGATCGATGATACGGAAATACTGGCTAAAATAGGCGAGCAACTGGCTACTTCGAAGATGGTAAAAGGGGCTCCGGCAGCAATCCTGGTTTGCGGCGACCTGCGAAAAGCCGGAGAAGGCTGGCTTGCAGAGTACTGGATACAAGACTGCTCGGCGGCATCGCAAAACATCCTGCTAGCCATTACTGAAATGGGTATGGGTAGTGTATGGACAAGTATTTATCCGGCTGAAAGCCGTTTGAAGTTTATCACGGAATTGCTGGATTTGCCTGAGCACATCATTCCCCTGAATGTGATCCCGGTTGGCTATCCTACAAAAAACAATCCTCCCAAAGATAAATGGAAACCGGAAAATGTACACTGGAATATCTGGTAAGCCAAACGGTTCATTAAGGCACGGAGTGGTGTAAAACGAGGCACGGAGAACTATCCAGTGAGGCACGGAACGTTGAGATTATCCGTGCCTCACTGGATAGTTCTCCGTGCCTCGTTTTACAACCGGCCGCAGGATACTCAAATAACCAACCTGCATCTTCAGAAAGCCTCCGTCATATTCATATAAAACAGAGTTCCCCCGTTACGGAAGTTATGTCCTACATCTACACGTACATTCATACGGGGCTGTACCTCAATACGTAATCCCAGGCCGGCATTTGGAAGTACTCCTTTTATTTTGGTGGGTGTAGGCCCCATAAAACCACTACCCGCCCATGCAGCATACCCCAGACGGTTTACCAGTCTTTTAAGTTTTGTACTACCATCGGTATTGACCATCTGCCGGTATTCGGCTAACAGTACATGGGAAGATTTGTCGCGGTATTGCCCCATATAGTACCCACGCAGGTCGAAAGGGGTACCGGTCAATGTATATTTATTAATTGGTATATCTCCGAACCCGTACTTACTCTGTACCGTCCAGGCCAATACTTTACGTTTGCCTACCAACTGGAACTGGCGGTATTCAAGTTCCAGTTTATAAAAATTATTATCACTGCCCAATACCTTATTATACCATAAGCCTTTAGCATCCAGATAAATTCCACTATATGCATTGGCGGGAATATCGCGGGTATCATAGGTAACAAGGAATCCAAGTCCGGAACTAAAATTGCTGTATCCCTCTTTTGTTCCTCCGTCAGCTATATAAGAGGGATCGCGGATAATACCTTCGGCCGGGTCTTTAAACCTGTCGTAGTTGAGGTCAAATTGCGGGCCGACAAAGAAATCGGTATCTTTTATACGAAACAGGAACCAGGGATTGACCTGAAACTGGTTATATCGGAATTCACTGGTTTCCTTTCCGCGTTTATAATTTTTGTTGGTACTATATCCTACTCCATAATAATTGTCGAGTGTATTTTTATACTTAAACTGACCGAATATACGGAACTTATCCTCTTTAAAAAATAGTTGGGGACGGATTACCAGGTTGAATCCACCTTTAAACATAACCGCAAAAGCCAGCGGAACTACAGAGCGCATCTGGGAGGTATCACCGGCATTCATCCGGAAGGTTAAGAGGGCACTTCCTCCCACCAATAAACCATAGTCGGGTGTATAGCTGGGACCACCCAGAATACTATATCGCAAATTACGGGGAGACTTTTGTTTGATAACCTGTCCGGAAGCAAGATAAGCTGCAGTATCAGCTACATAGGAAGCACTCATTTCCTGCGATCCTACCTGCTGTATACCTACAAATAAATTAAAAAAGAGAAAATAATTCTTTTCCGCATATATTTTAGCCTACATATTATACCGGATAAGCTTTTATATATCCTGTAATCAACAATGCGGCATCAGATAAAGTTCGACATTTATGCATATGAACACGGCGCATGTATCTTTAAACACTTAAAAAAACTTTTGGGCCTCTATGTTCAACTATTATTTCGATCCCAAAGTTATTTATTTTTTTTGAATAGGCTTGTCAGCACGTTGGCCAGTTCCTCAAACCCTTCACTGGCATCCGAATAGGGTATGTCCTGCAACGCTCCTACTTCCTGGTCGCCAATCCCTATTTGCATAGGGAAAATCAGGATATAGTTATAGTTCAGGAAATATTTATTCAGGTAAAGGGGCACTGAGACCATATTTCTTGTATAGGATGGATAGTTTTTCCGGCTCATAATGATAATCAGTGCATCGTCTTCTTTCACATCCCTGGAAATTATCAAAAAGTCTTTCCACTCGGTAAACTCATTAAATTCTACTTCTATAAAATTCTTTTGCTGTACCTCTTTAAGGATACCGATCATATTATTATTGGCATAAAATACAATTTTACTTCCGGAGTTTCTGCTGATATTTCAGAGGCGCACCAGCCAGTAAGGAAACCCGATCTCTTTTTCCGCATTCGGCGGAATAACAACCAGATACCGTTTTACAGTAGACAAGGGCTGAGACGGGCGGTAGATTAAAGTGGCGGTAGGACACTTAGAAAGGACTTTATCGATCAATTTCCCAAGAAAGTTGGTCGATATCTCTCCATGCTTTTTCAGCCCCAGTACAATATCAGTTATTTTCAATTCCCATACGGCATTCCGGATTGCATTTACAGGTTCCTCGTCATACCGCAACATAGTACCCAGCTTATTATCCGTGGCAATGGCGGTTTCTACCGCTTTTTCCAGCAGCTTGTTTCCTTTCTTTTCTGCTGTAGTATCCGGTGTACCCGATGGAATCACATGCAAGGCTGTCATGGCAGCCTTATTCAGTTTGGATTTGATGGTTACAGCCAGGTTGATGAGTTCGTTTACATTTTCCGGATAACTTACCGGGATCAATATCCTGTCTTCACTCTCTTCATTATCTACCAGTTCTTCCTCTGACAATTCGGCAATGGCCACTTCCTGCGAAGCCTTCTGGGTTGCAAACGAAGCAATAATACAGGTGATAAGGATCATTATAATTGTTCCGTTCAGGATACTGTCGTCCAGTAGCCGGATCGCCTCTCCTTCAGGTGTACTTCCTATTATCACCTCGTATCCTACCAATACGGCAGCCAGTGTGGCCGCTGCCTGCGAATTACTTAATCCGAAGATCAGGAGACCCTCTTTTTTGTATACCGGAATATTTTTCCGGTAAGCCAGGCGGCACTAAATTTAGAAGTTACGGCAATCACAGTCATAACCGTTGCCACTTGAATAGTGCTCCAATCACTAATAAATGCCCTGTAATCAATTAGCATCCCTACCCCTATCAGGAAAAACGGAATAAACAGCGCATTCCCAACAAACTCAATCCTGTTCAATAAAGCAGAGGTGGCAGGGATCAGCCTGTTTAAAGCGATGCCGGCAAGAAAAGCACTGATGATAGCTTCCAGCCCAGCCAACTCGGCTAAGAAAGAGGCCAGGAAGACCAATCCTAACACAAAAATATATTTGCTTATCCGGTCTTCTACCTTTTTAAAGAACCAGCGGGCAAGATAGGGAAAGCCAAACAAGACCACAGTACCAAATAAAAGTGTTGAAACAATAAGGCGAATCCAGAAAAGATTAGTAAGCTCCCCGGTTTCCATTCCTACAATGACAGCCAACACCAGTAATGCCAGTGTATCTGTAATAACCGTACCGGCAATGGTAACTGTTACTGCCCTGTTTTTGGTGAGCCCGTATTTACTGACAATAGGATAAGTGAGCAGTGTATGGGAAGCATACATACTGGCAAGCAATACAGCAGTCGGAACGGCTAAATTCAACAAATACACTCCACTAAGTATCCCCAGGGTCATAGGTATGGAAAAGGTAAGTAACCCAAAAGCCAGCTCCTTTTTGCTATTCTTTTTAAAATCGGCCATATTCATTTCCAGGCCTGCTACAAACATAAGGTAGAGGAGACCTACGGTTCCGAATAAAACGATACTACTATCCCTCTCCAGCAGGTTAAGTCCGTTTGGCCCTATAACCGCTCCGGCAATGATCAGCCCTACCAGATCAGGTATTTTAAGGTAATGTAGCAAAACCGGTGCCAACAAGATGATAAAGAGTATGATCGCAAAGATCAATACCGGATTATCCAAAGGTAAGGAAAGGCTTATTACAGATAAAAGGTTGGTCATAAGTGTGCATATTTTATACAATATTCATCTATTACCTACAAATTTACCATTTTTACCGGTAAATTCAAGGATATACCTCCTTTACTCTTCCAAGCCGGAAGCAAGATGCATAAAGCCACTTACTTTTAACGGCTTACAATAAATTATTTCCAAAAGGATATTTGTGGAATATTCGGAAAAGTAAATAAATCTAACTTACCTGAACCGGTAGGTAGCACCCAATGAAAATAAATGTTACGCATGGTAAAATGGATAGGCACTTCTCCGGAGAAATAGAGGATAAAGCCCCAGGTAAAATCGGCAAAGAACCCTACATGTTCATTCATACGGAATTCGGCTCCGGCCAAACCTCCCTGGTCAAACTTGCGCACATCTTTCGTGTAATTCAAGGTGGCATATTCAATATGACGCTCCTGTTGGATAGGGTTCTCTACCAGGATCATAACATCTGACACATCCCCTTTAAACTTCCGGTGTAATGTCTCTCCCATATAAATACCTGCTTTTACCTGCCATTTATTGGTGATCCGGAAAGCACCATATACAGGTTGTACCAGGTAAAGCGTAGTGACTTGCGTTGTATTTTTACCGGTCACATATCCTGTTAATGTTCCCAGGTTAGGAACATCCACACTTAAATGTACATCTGTTACACCGGTATGTACATTCATACCTTTCCAGTCTAATGTCAATCCTGTACCAATCCCCCATCTTTCATTAAAGAAGTAAGCCAGATTCACACCAAACTTCGGATTGAATTTGGGATTGTATCTTGTAATATCCAGTTGTTTCGGAACAGGAACCGGTGTAGTAAAACCGATATTGGCTCCAAACAGCAAACTAATATCTATTCCTCTTTCCATTTCCTGCACCTGTGAAGTAATAGAGCAAAATAAACTAATTATCCCGACACAAACTGTAATTATTCTATATTGCATATCCCTTTTTTCTTCTATTTATTTTGTTCCTAACAGGAAATAAAGGGAATTGTTTTCCCTGAAACCATCTACTATCCTCTTAAAAATTCCCTTCTCCCCGCAGAGATGTCCGGCAAACGTCTTTACCAAGGCCATTAACCAATACGGGGACGTATCTTCTCCGATACGCCCCCGCTATGCTCAGTTTATAATAAACGATATGCAAATTTATCCCTGAAAACTATCCATAGAAACAATCAGATCAAGCACCTTACAGGAGAAACCATATTCATTATCATACCAGCTTACCAGTTTAACGAATGTAGGAGTCAGTGAAATTCCTGCTTTTGCATCAAATACGGAAGTTCTTGTTTCCCCGATAAAATCGCTGGAAACCACATCTTCATCTACATATCCTATAATTCCTTTCAACTCATTTTCCGAAGCCTCTTTGATAGTCCGGCAAATCTCCTCGTAACTGGCTGGTGTTGCCAGGCGACAGGTTAAATCGACTACAGACACATCTAATACCGGAACCCTGAAAGATAATCCGGTAATTTTACCAGCCAGTTCAGGAATTACTTTCCCTGCTGCTTTGGCAGCCCCGGTAGAAGAAGGAATAATATTGCCGGATGCGGCCCGTCCGCCACGCCAGTCTTTCATGGAAGGACCATCTACCGTTTTCTGGGTAGCTGTTGTGGCATGGATGGTGGTCATCAATGCATCCAGGATACCGAATTTATCATTTATTACTTTTGCCAGCGGAGCTACACAATTAGTTGTACAAGAGGCATTGGAAACAATCGCCTCCCCCTGGTATGCTCCGTTGTTCACACCCATCACAAACATAGGGGTGTCATCTTTCGGAGGGCCGGACATCACCACCCGCTTAGCACCGGCCCTGATATGGCCTTCCGCCTTTTCTTTTGTCAGGAAGATACCTGTAGACTCAACAATATATTCGGCTCCTACCTCATTCCATTTCAGGTCTTCCGGGTTTTTCTCCGAAGTTACCCGGATTGTCTGCTCGTTTACCTGCAGGTTACCATCCACCACATGGATCTCTCCGTCGAAACGACCATGTACCGTATCGTATTTCAACATATAAGCCATATAGTCGGCACTGATCAGGTCGTTAATCCCTACTACCTGAATCTTTTTATTGGCCTGGGCAGCCCTGAATACCAGACGTCCGATACGTCCGAACCCGTTAATTCCAATCTTAATTGTCTTCATACTACATACCTTTTTATTGAGTGAATACTAAAGATGATAATCTATTTTTCCCTTTACCATCCAATGCAAAGGTAAAGCAAACTTAAATTGGCAGCAATGACATATTATCTACAGATACTGCCATTTTAATAATTACGTTTACCTTTGCGAGCAGGAAGATGGCTATTATGGATAAACAAATGAATATCAAACATGTTGTATTCCTGGTACCTCCCTCCTCTACCCTGTTGGATACCTGTGGCCCAATGGATGTTTTCCAGCGGGTTATAGATAACATGGAGCAATTGGGAAAGAAGGTGGGTTTTACCTATCGTATCCACCTTGTATCTACCAGGAAGGCGTGCCGGATACTGGTTTCTTCCGGTATATCCATTATAAGTGAAGGATGCTATAAAAATATAAACTATCCGATCGATACCCTTATCATTCCGGGCTTACCGCAAAAACAGGAATATAAAGTCGAGAAGGATGTTCTGGAGTGGATCAAAGAGCAGGCCGGAAAAGTTCGCCGCATCTGTTCTGTCTGTGCCGGTACCTTCATGTTGGCAGAAGCCGGTGTATTAACCCATAAAAAAGCAACCACCCATTGGATGCTCTGTGATAAAATGACAAAAAATTTCCCGGATATCACAGTAAATCCGGAAGCCATTTTTGTAAAAGACGGGAATGTTTATACCTCAGCCGGCATTACTACAGGTATGAACCTGGCACTGGCATTGATAGAGGAAGACCTGGGGAAAAGTTTTGCCTTGCAGATTGCACGTATTATGATGCTGTACCTCAAACGTCCCGGCAACCAGATGCAATACAGTATCGTACTGGAGTCCCAGCAAACAGACCATCAGCCTATCCGGAAAGCGATTGATTGGGTTTATACCCATTTAGAGGAAGAGATAACGGTTGAAAAACTAGCGGAATACACCCTGATGAGTCCCCGCAATTTTGCACGTGTATTTGTACGCGAACTCCATATAACTCCTATGAAATATGTAGAGAAACTACGGCTTGAAACAGCTACCCGTTACCTTACGGAAACACATCTTACCATAGATGAGATAGCGGGTTTATGCGGACTTAAGAACTCCACCAATATGAGCCGCCTGTTCCTGAATATATTCGGAATCACTCCCAGCCAATACAGAAGGAATTTTAAAAGCTCGCTCAATTAATCTGGAAAATAATTAGTGTTTACAGCCATTTAAATATAATCACCAGTACAACTATCACCAGCAATGTGGCACACAGAATGCCTAACAGGATACGTGAACGATACCGTTGCTCATTCAATTCCCGCTCTTTTAGCTGCCGGTTGATCTTTTCCAGTTCTTCAAGCGTAATTGCCGGTTGTTCATTAACAGATTCACTGTGCAGGCTAGTTTCCTGCATATCTTTTCTCTTCTCCCGCCGCCGGTTACGTAGCTCCCGGTTCTCCTTGTCGCGGCGTATCATATCAAAAACATGTCCTGCAAAACTCATCGTTTAATTCCTCGTTTTTTTATACAGCAGATAAACATCAGTAAAGTAGCTATAGAAACCAGCATTCCCGGGAGATAATTAAACCGGATAGCTATTACTCCGGCTCTTTTCAGTCTTCCGGAGAGAACTCTTCTTTTCCTACTCCACAGGGAGGACATACCCGATCTTCAGGCAAATCATCGAATAACGTTCCTGCTACTATTCTATTATCCGGATCACCCTCTGCAGGATCATATACATATCCGCATACATCACATACATATTTTTGCATACTCTCTGGATTAAAAAGTTGTTATCAATTAGTTTGATTGTCTCCATACAAATATACCTTTCTTATTATTCATAAAAAAATAATAAGAAAGGTTTCAACTAAAACCTAACCGGTTTCTTTAGTAAAATATTCAAATACATCCGGTATCCTTCCGGCACAACAAACCAATAAAGCAGCTTGTTTACAATCTATATACTAAATACGAAAACCTATGAATAAAGAAATGCACGCTTTAATGAAAAAAGGGGAACCAATCAATTGGACGACCTGACTTTGGGATTGGTAAATGCGATGAATTATAGTAATTCCGATTTCATATATCCCGAGTTTACTTCCGTTAAACCTGGTGAAGGAGTAGAAGCAGAATGGTTTTATGCAGTTTACAGAGGAGCCAACAATTTCTCCGAACTCAATGCTATTAACCAGTATATCTCACAGGAAGCGATGTTTGATGATATCGGGGAACTCATGTTGGGAATTGCCCTGGTAGAAATGAAACATATGGATAAATTAGGAGATTTTATTTTAAAACTGGAAGGAAAGGTTACGCAGGAATATAATACTTCGCAGGTAGAATATGGTAAAACGGCCTCCGAAGCGGTACAGTTAGGTATTAAGTCCGAACAAAGCACTATTACAGAATATAACCATATCTTACAGAAAGTACAGGCACTTCCCCAAAACAAAACAACGGAAGTAACCTCACAACTGTTGAACAAATTAATTGCAGACGAACAAAAACATTTATCACTTTTCCAGGAATGGCTGCAAAAACATCATACCTCACCACACAGTTAATAATCTGCAAGTCAAAGAAATAATATTTAACGCCCACAACATTCGGCCTTTTCCAAAGTTACATACTAATACCCCGAGGCTTTCGACAGAAAACCCGGAGACAGGTAACAGGAATATAAATTTTAAACACAAATAATGGAAAAAGCAAGTCTTCCTCAGAATATAGCAAGAATAGGGTTAGGGGCCTTTCTGACTTTTGCAGGAATCAGCCACCTAACGTTTGCCCGGAAAGATTTCCAGGCTCAGGTACCGGATTGGGTACCCTTAAATAAGGATTTGACTGTATTATTATCCGGCGGAGCCGAAATAACATTAGGACTGGCTTTAATGCTAATATCAAAAGAGAAGAAACTGACCGGACCGGTAGCAGCAGCTTTCTTTGCAGCAGTTTTTCCGGGTAATATATCTCAGTATACCCATCACCGGGATGCGTTTGGATTGGATACAGACAAAAAGCGGTTTACCCGGCTGTTCTTTCAGCCTGCACTGATCGCATGGGCGTTGTATGGATCTAATGCTTTAACAAAAAAGTTGAAGATCAATAAGTAAAAATAAAAACCGCCGGAAGTAGCTGATACTTCCGGCGGTTCGGGTAAAATTATCAATCTTATGTTTACTTAGTTTACCTAAAGCTAAAGTTAAGGGTTGGTGTTATGCCTGTTATTTGTTTTTACCGGAGGTAGCCTTTTTCTCACGGTTTTCTTTCTTGTTTTCACCGCATTGTTTCATTTTTTCTGTACGGTCAGCCTCTTTCTTAGCAAATGCCTGGTATTGGTCGGCATTCATGATTTTCTGCAATTGTGCTTTATAATCTTCACGAACCTGTTTCATTTCCTGCATCCGTTTTTCACGTTCTTCGGCTGAAAGTTTAGGGGCGTCTGCACGATTTTTGCGTCCGTCACGGTTGGCATTGGCCTGGTCTTTATTTTTTCTTTCTTTATTTTCTTTGGTTACGCCGTCTTTATTAGCTTTATCGCCTTTATCAGCTTTTGCCATGTCGCCGTGCCGTCCTTTTTTACCCGGGTGTTTATGACCCGGACGGTCACCCATCTTTTCAGCAAATGTCTGGTTAAGGTCTAATAACTGTTTTTTCTGGCTATCATTCAGACCGTACTCTTTTGCCATATGTTCGGTCATTTTCTCAGCGCGTGCTTTTGGGTCGATAGTTCTCTTTTCCTGTTTTACTTCGTCTGCCATAGCTACTCCACCTAAAGTAAAGAGGGCAACTAACATCAAACTTATTTTCTTTATACTTTTCATAATCATTGTCTTTTGAATTTTAATCAGTGAAACTATTTTTAGTGTTGCAACTGATTCTAAGACGGGACAGCATACAATAGGTTTAAGGCAGGTTTAAACTTTAACTTTCTACAGACTTTGTTTGGGTATTTTTAAAAGCATACCGATGCATGTTATGGGATATAAACAGATATTTACAATTTATTCATCTTACAAATTACCTATCATTATTCCTTATCCACTTTTATCTTTTTGGCCGATTCACGAGGATGACTATCCTGTATCTCTATTGTTTTGGTAGTTACCGCATATGCATCCGGAAATATTTTCCCTCCAATCTCGTTTGCCCATGATTCCGTAAATTCAGCTCCGATATAGATAATAATAGCAGAATAATAGATCCATGTAATCAGGATAGCCATAAAGGCAGCAGCCCCATATACAGTACCCATATTAGCAATACCAATATAGAAGGATATACCCCATTGTCCTATCAGGAATAGCAGGGCGGTCACGAAAGCTCCTATTAATACATCCCGGCTCTTTATTTTTGCATCGGGCAACATTTTAAATATCAATACAAAAATTACCACTGTCACCCCAAAGTTAAGTACCATTCCGATAACCTTGACTATCGATTCGGCTATGTCAGGATAACCTGCCATAAAGCGGTTACCCATATGTTCGATGATACTGCTGATACTAAAAGTAATTAAAAGAATAAAAGCAAAAATCAGGATAATAGAAAAAGAGAGTAGGCGGGTACGGATATATTTCAACCAACTCTTTTTAGGAACCGCTTTAATTCCCCAAATGGTATTGAGGGAGCTTTGTATCTCTGCAAAAATAGCGGTGGCACCAAATATGGTCACTCCCAATGTAACCAGGGTAGCCAAGGTAGAAGCGTCTGTATCCTTGGCATTGTCAAGGATTTCCCGGAGGCGGTCTACTACATCTGTTCCGAGGATAGGCTGCAACTGTACATATAGCTGGTTAGCTATATCCGCATGAAAAAATGTCCCAATCGAGATCAGGAGAGAAACAAAAGGAATAATCGAAAAGAGGGTTGCATAGGCAAGAGAAGCACTTAAACGTGTTACATTATCATCGTTAAACCCTGCAACCGTATCTTTTACGATTTTAACGAATATAGGAAAAGTCAATCTCTTTTTTGTATCTGCCTGTTTCTTCCCCATCATGCCTGTGTATGGTAACAAAACAACATTTGTTTTTCATTTGTTTAATCCCATCACATACGTAGAGGCTGTCCAAAAAATCACGAAACATAATTTTCAACACGGAGCCACAGAGACACAGAGTTTCTCGCCGAAGAGGAGCTCCTGATATCAGGTCAGGCGGGAACTGAAATTGCCTAAGACTGACCTACGATTCCCCTTCAACAAAAAAATTACAAATCTCCCTGCTATTCTCTGAAGATTATCTTATTTTTGTATATCAAACACAGTCACATTATGAAAAACAAACCGTTTATTTTACTGGTAATTTGCCTTTTATTTCTTACTGCCACCAGCTTCGCTCAACACACGCAGCAAAGGGTTTCCATCCTGGGCGATTCGTATTCAACTTTCAATGGATACCTTACCCCCGATACCAACTACTGCTGGTATGGCATAGCCGAACATATCAAAATAAATGACGTACACCAGGTAAAACAAACCTGGTGGTACCAGCTAATCAACCAACAGGGATACCAGTTAGAACGCAATAACTCCTTTTCGGGGGCTACCATTTGCAACACTGGTTATAACGGCGACGATTTTTCCGACCGCTCTTTTGTTACCCGTCTGGAGAATCTGGGAAATCCGGATATTATTTTCATTTTTGGCGGTACAAATGATACCTGGGCCGGCTCACCGCTGGGTGAATATCAGTATGAAGACTGGAACAAAGCAGATCTCTATCATTTCCGGCCGGCCTTCTGTTACCTGTTAAGTAAGCTTTCAGAGCAATATCCCGGTGTAAAAATATATAATATAACCAATACGGAACTGTCTGCAGAAATAACAGATTCGATGGAAGCAATCTGCCGGTATTACGGAATTACCAATATCAATTTACAATATATTGATAAACAGGCAGGGCATCCATCAGTTAACGGGATGAAAGCCATCTGTAAACAGGTAACAGAAGAACTAACTGTAAATCAGCATTAAAACCTCCATTCTTTTCACACTCATAGAATTATACAGAAGTTTTACAGATAAAAACCAGCAATTACTGTTAAATTAACCCAATAATAACACCCTATTTGTTACATGATCCTAAAGAAAAACTTGTTAATCCCTTAATTTACATTAAAGTAAAACTTTAAACAAACAATTCCTCAAGCGCACTGTTTCAGAATTGAATACATAAGTGTAGTGTTAATATTTTATCATATGAAATATTCCATTTGGTTATTGTTCGCATTCGCATGTAGTAATATCATGTTTACAGGATGTGTGACAAAAGGTAAGTTCAACAACTTACAATCACAATATACAGATTTAAGAAGGGATTATCAGGATAGCCAACTTCAACTGACAGAGAACCGTACCCTGGTAAAGGGACTGGAAGACCGGATAGTTGAAGCCCAGCGTAATAACGACGACCTGCGTAATGCATTAAACCAATGTCTGGCACAATCATCTCAGGGGAATGTCAATATCGGTAAACTGGTAGACGAGATCAATGCCTCCAACCGTTTCATCCAGCACCTGGTTGAAGCCAAGAACAGGTCGGATTCTTTGAATATGGTCATGGTTACCAACCTTACCCGCTCGCTTACCCCAACTGAAAGCCAGGATCTGGATATCCAGGTACTGAAAGGTGTGGTATATATTTCACTGGATGATAAAATGTTATACCGTTCCGGTAGTTATGAAATATCCGATAAAGCTGGTGAAATACTGAGCAAAATATCAAAAATCATCTTAGATTACAGGGATTATGATGTATTAGTGGGAGGTAATACCGACACCGACCCAATCTCATGCACAAATATCCGTAATAACTGGGATTTGAGTGTGCTGCGCGGTTCATCTGTAGTACAGGCGCTGCAAAATACATACGGAGTAGATCCTAAACGTCTCACAGCTGCCGGACGTGGAGAATATAACCCAATCGCTACCAATACTACCGCAGCAGGAAAAGAACGTAACCGTAGGACACAGATTATCCTTACTCCGAAACTAGACCAGTTTATGGAGCTGATCGACCAGGCACCCCCTACATCTTCCTCCGGGATATATTAAACATACCGTTGTGTAGAGACGCCCATTAGGCGTCTCTCTTTGTTTTAGGTGGGCATCTCTACATTGCGAGTATTATTCCACACAAAATATTTTTTTCATGCCAAAACACAAAGTTTTAAAATCATTTTCATAAACAGCAATAAGATTAAAACCCATAGTTTTGCTACCCTAAGGACAAATAATTAAAATCTATCATAAAGAAACACAAGTTTTTAGCGTTCGACATTGGAGCTACCAGCGGAAGGGCTGTGTTAGGAACGCTGGAGGGTGTCAATTTTGAAATGTGCGAGATACACCGCTTCCCTAATTCCATCCTTGAATTACATGGTAAATACTACTGGAATATATTCAGTTTATATGAAGCATTAAAAGAAAGCCTCTCTATTTGTGTACGGAAAGGGATCCGTATCGATTCGATCGGTATCGATACCTGGGGCGTAGATTTTGGTTATATTGCCCCCGACGGATCATTGCTGGGATTACCCCGCGCCTACCGCGACCCTTATACAGAAGGAGCCCCGGAAGAGTTCTTTACCCAGGTTCCGCGGGAAGAAGTTTACAGAAAAACCGGTATCCAGATCATGAACTTCAACAGTCTTTTTCAGTTATACCGTGCCCGCCAGGAAGATTTTGCTCCCCTGAATGGTGCGGAAGAGATTCTTTTTATTCACAGACCTACTCTCCTACCTGCTCACAGGTAGGAGAGTAGGTCTGTGAATATACAAATGCCTCCACCCCCCAGCTACTCAACCCGGTAACCCGGCAGTTTGAAACTTCCCTGCTGAAAGCTGCCGGTATCTCTTCTTCACTGGTACGGCCGCCCGTGATGCCGGGCACAATGATCGGAACATTGAGTGATGGATTAGCCAAAGAAACCGGTATAGGGAAAGTACCTGTCATCGCAGTTGCTGGGCATGATACGGCTTCGGCTGTAGCTGCCGTTCCGGCACAGGACATCCATTTTGCCTATCTGAGCAGTGGTACCTGGAGCCTGATGGGTATAGAAGTAGAACAACCGATTATTACCCCTGCTTCTTTCGAACATAATTTTACCAATGAAGGTGGGATAGAGGGTACCACCCGGTTCCTTAAAAACATAACAGGTATGTGGCTGCTGGAACAATACAGGTATGTGGCTGCTGGAACAATGCCACAAAGAGTGGGAAAAAGAGGGATATCTGTACGATTACAACCAACTGGTTAAAATGGCACAGGAAGCAGAAAGCTTTCCTTCACAAGTCAATCCCGACCATCCCCGTTTCGCCAATCCTCCCAGTATGACACAAGCAATTTCTGCCTATTGTAATGAACAGGGACTTTGTGGTCCGGCTACACACCCGGAATATATCCGCTGTATATTTACCAGCCTGGCCAACCGATATAAAGAGGTATTGCATACCCTGAAAGAAATGGCACCTTTCCCCATTGAAAGACTACATGTGATCGGGGGAGGCTCTAAAAACAGGCTATTGAACCAGCTTACAGCAAACGCAATTGATATGCCGGTTGTAGCCGGTTCGTCGGAAGCTACCGCTATAGGAAACTGTATGATGCAGGCCAAAGCCGCCGGCATTGTAAAAGACCGCTGGGAAATGAGGCAGCTTATTGCCGGGTCATTCAAACCGAAAGTATTCCTGCCGGAAAAGAAAAATTAATCATTTATTAAAATATATACTTACCTAATATGTAATATCATGAATAAAGAAACCAGTATCCAAACTACTTTTGAATCAGCAAAAGAAAGATATGCCGCCCTGGGAGTTGACGTTGTGCAGGCATTGGAAAACATGCAAAAAATATCCTTATCCCTCCATTGCTGGCAGGCCGACGATGTAAGTGGGTTTGAAAACCAGGCCGGTGCTTTAACAGGCGGCATACAGGTTACAGGTAATTATCCGGGACGGGCACGCACGATCGACGAAGTGCGAAACGATGTAAAAGAGGCCCTTACATACATACCGGGGAACCACCGCCTCAACCTGCATGAGATCTACGGCGACTTTGGCGGAAAAGTAGTAGACCGTGATGAAGTGGAACCCGTCCATTTCCAAAGCTGGATGGAGTGGGCGCAGGAGAATAACCTGAAACTTGATTTTAACAGTACCTCTTTCTCTCATCCCAAAAGTGGCGACCTTACCCTGGCAAACCCCGACAATGCCATTCGCAATTTCTGGATCGAACATACCAAACGCTGCCGGGCCATCAGTGAAGAGATGGGTAAATTCCAGCACGATCCCTGTATGATGAATCTCTGGGTACACGACGGTAGTAAAGAAGTACCTGCCAACCGACTGAAATACCGTGCCTTGCTGGAACAATCGCTCGACGAAATATTCAGCACGCCCTATAGCAATATGAAAGACTGTATCGAAGCCAAACTCTTTGGGATCGGACTGGAAAGCTATACAGTGGGTTCGTATGACTTTTACCTCGGCTACGGAGCTAAAAAGAATAAAATCGTTACACTGGATACCGGACATTTCCATCTGACCGAAAGCGTAGCCGATAAAGTATCTTCCCTACTCCTGTTCACACCCGAAATCATGCTGCATGTAAGCCGCCCGGTGCGTTGGGACAGCGACCATGTAGTTATACTGAATGACGACCTGACCGACCTGGCCCGGGAAATTATCCGTTGCCGGGCATTAGACCGTGTACATATCGGACTGGATTATTTCGATGCCACCATCAACCGGATCGGTGCCTACGTAATCGGTTGCCGGGCTACCCAGAAAGCCTTTATGCAGGCACTTCTCGAGCCATCCGCTTTATTACAGCAATACGAAGCAGAAGGCCGGTTGTTCGAACGCCTGGGTTTGCAGGAAGAGGCCAAAAGCCTACCCTGGAATGCCGTATGGGATATGTATTGCCTGCAAAACAATGTACCGGTAGGTGAAAACTACATCCCTTCCATACAGCAATACGAAAAAGAGGTAACAAGTAAACGCCTGTAACCTGAATACGTTAGCTTATGAATATTTTAGTTGGCTTATTGATCATAGCCATAGGTAGTTTCGGGCAAAGCAGTTCGTATGTACCTATCAAAAAAAATAAAAAACTGGAGCTGGGAATGCTTCTGGTTAGTACAGGGAGTTTTTGCATGGCTGATCTTTCCTTTTCTTGGTGCGCAACTCACCGTACCGGAAAGAGAAACCCTGTTTGGCTTACTGGGCACCTCCAACATAGCAACCCCTATTTTCCACGGGGTATTATGGGGAGTGGGTGGCCTTACCTTCGGGCTTAGTATGCGCTACCTGGGTGTGGCACTCGGACAAAGCATTTCACTCGGCACCTGCTCGGCATTCGGTACCCTGCTGCCGGCTATATTCAGTGGGATGGACCTGTTCAGTGGTAGTGGCCTGTTACTCCTGGCAGGCGTATGTGTTACCCTGGCGGGTATTGCCGTAATCGGGTATGCCGGAAGCCTGCGGGCCAAAAATATGTCGGAAGAAGAAAAGCGAGCAGCCATTAAAGATTTTGCTTTAACCAAAGGACTATTAGTTGCTTTACTGGCAGGGGTAATGAGTGCCTGTTTCAACCTGGGACTCGAATCCGGAAGTGATATACTCGAAAAAGCAAAAGCCGGTGGTGCCAACGAATTATTTGCTCTCAACCCGGTTATCCTGTTGGTTACCACCGGAGGATTCATCACCAATGCTGCCTATTGTCTGTTCCAGAACATAAAAAACAGCACACTTAAGCAGTATCTTGCTGTTCCGGCACAGGTACTTACCAACAACATCCTGTTTTGCGGACTGGCCGGACTCTTATGGTACAGCCAGTTTTTCGGATTAGGGATAGGCAAAAGCTTCTTTTCCGCCTCGCCTGTGATGCTCGCTTTTTCCTGGAGTATACTCATGTCACTGAATGTCATTTTCAGTAATATATGGGGTATCCTTCTGAAAGAATGGAAAGGAGCAGGCAGTAAAACCATAGCCGTGCTGGTTACCGGTATGGCAATACTGATTATTTCACTTATTATACCCAATTTATAAAGAGGCGCATTAAAAAGCCTGCTGGTTCTTTGATAACGTAATTAGTTACTTCTCCAAACAACTTTGATTATAGAAATTAACATACATAATTAATAAAATGAGTATCACAAAAAATAAAAACTTAATGGCAGAGATCGGCCGGATAGCAGAAGTTGCCGGATACCTCTGGGAAAAAGGATGGGCTGAACGGAACGGAGGTAACATCTCCGTGAATGTTACCGGCCTGATGACCGATGAAGAAAAAGCCTTGCCGGCTATCGGTAGCCCGATAATCCTACCAGAGCCCATGACAGCCCTTGGTGGGCATATCTTCTTTGTTACCGGCACCGGGAAGCGGATGCGCTACATATGCCAGGAGCCGTTTGGTAACGGTTCACTGATCCGCATCTCGCCCGATGGTACCTTTTTCGAAATCATCGCCACCCAACCGATCCTGCCTACATCTGAACTGCCTTCCCACCTGCTGATGCACAATTATCTGCGGGCTTCGGGCAAAGATAATAAGGTAGTTTTACATACCCATTCGACCGACCTGATCGGCCTGACCCATTGCAAGCCATTCCTCGATTCGGAATACATTACGCGCCTGTTATGGAGTATGATACCCGAATGCCGCATCATTGTACCCCGGGGGATCGGGATTGTTCCCTATGAAATACCCGGTACACTGGAATTGGCACGGGCCACCATCAAACAACTCGAAAACCACGATGTAGTATTCTGGGAAAAACATGGTATCCTGGCAGTAGGCAACGACCTGATTGAATGCTTCGATGCCATCGACATCCTGAGCAAATCGGCACAGATCTATTTCAGTGCACGGATGGCCGGCTACGAATCGGAAGGAATGACCAGCGGGCAGCTCGACGACCTCGTAGAGGCATTTAATTTATAAATTAACCCTGCACAATAGCCGCAGGATCTCTATCTAATAGTGCATAAAGCAATTCCCAAAGGGGAATTTAAGCAATCGAAGATCGGCCCTAGCCAATAGACCAGGGTTGAGTGAGCAGAGCGAGCGATACCCTGGGTTACAAGTTTGTATTATTTCAACCCCGCAGCGGGTTGCCTAATTAACCGGGGAAAACTATTATTTCCGGTAAAATGAAACCCTTACAGGATTTTTGTTTTATTATTTGCTTACCCAGGGTACCGTTCACTACGTTCACTCAACCCTGGGCTATTGCTTTACACCCTTTCAGGGTATCGCTGTTAGTTCAACCTTAGGCTATTGACTTAACCTTTGACTAAGGGCGGTTTTCCCAATTGCTTTCAACCCTTGCAGGGTATCAGGTGCAAGTAAAATATCAAAAGTTTGGAAAAGAATTTAATAGCCCTGCGGGCAATGCCCGGGGTCGTTGGTAACCTGCCGGTTACGGGTCAGAGGTCCGGTATAATGTTATCATAACATACAAAATCCGGAAGCAGGTATCGTACCGAACATTCAGGGTTCGGGATATAGTATAACCATAAAGAGAGTAAATATTTCATTAGTGGTTAATGTTTTTACCGTACATTCCAATATTTATTACCTAATCGCTTCGCGTATCCGAATCAACTTTATTAATAATTCTTCGAGTAAATCCAGTTGCAGCATATTAGCCCCATCCGATTTGGCTACAGCGGGTTCGGGATGCGTTTCGATAAACAAACCGTCGGCACCTACGGCAATAGCCGCTTTGGCTACGGTTTCGATCAGCGAAGGTAAGCCTCCGGTTACACCCGAAGTCTGGTTGGGCTGTTGCAGGGAATGGGTTACATCCATAATCACCGGGAAACCAAATTCACGCATCTGTGGGATGCCCCGGTAGTCGACCACCAGATCGGTATACCCGAAAGTGGTACCACGCTCGGTAATCATGGCATTCGGATTGCCGGCATCTACTACCTTTTGTACGGCAAACTGCATAGCACCCGGCGAAAGGAACTGGCCTTTTTTGATATTAACGATCTTACCGGTTTCGGCAGCAGCTACCAACAGGTCGGTCTGGCGACACAGGAAGGCCGGGATTTGCAGGATGTCTACATATTCGGCAGCCATAGCAGCTTCGTGCACTTCGTGTATATCAGTTACGGTAGGAATACCGAATGTTTCGTTTACCTTACGGAGTATTTTCAATGCTTTTTCATCGCCAATACCGGTAAAAGAGTCAACCCGTGAACGGTTGGCTTTCCGGTAAGATCCTTTAAATACGTAGGGGATATTCAATTTTTCGGTTATTCTTACAATCTTTTCGGCAATGCGCAATGCCATTTCCTCCCCTTCGATCACACACGGGCCGGCCAGCAGGAAGAAATTTTCTTTATTACTTAAATCGTTGTTTGTTATCATAGCTGTTACTTATTTGCATGTAATAAACGGAGTGCATACTCAATCTTTTCTTCCGTAGGTAAGGTGGCATCGATCCAATGGATGGTAAAGCCGCGCCGCTCCATGCCCCGGAACCAGGTCATCTGTCGCTTGGCAAATTGATGGATAGCAATCTCAAGCTGATCAATCATTTCCTGATAGGATAATTTCCCGGTGATGTATAGAGTAAGATACTTATATTCGAGTCCGTAGTAAATCAGGTCTTCCGGCGTTACTCCGGTAGCCAGGATATTTTTTACCTCTTCCACCATCCCCTCTTCCAGCCGGTCACGAAGCCGTTTGGATATCTTATTTCTCCGTAATTCCCGGTCTATATCGATACCGATAACCAAGCTATTCAGAGAAGGATATTCATTCCGGCCGGGCACCTGTTGTTTATAGTATTCTTCAATCTCGATCGCACGGATAGCCCGTTGAGCCGAATCGACATCTGTTTTATTATGAAGTACTTTATAGCCGGCCAGGATAGTTTCTAATTCCTGAAGTGTTTTTCCTTGTAAGGATTGGCGCAGTGCAGGGTTTTCGGGAACATCCAGCAGCTTATATCCCTTCAGTACCACCTCCATATACATACCGGTTCCTCCGCAAAGGACAGGAAGTTTACCTTTGCTACGTACCTGTTGGAAGGCACGGAAAAAGTCATGCTGGTACTCAAACACATTGTATTTGTAGCCCGGTTCGTGTATATCGATCAGGTGATAAGGGATGGGCTTACCATCTACCACATAATCGGCCAGGTCTTTACCGGTACCAATATCCATCGAGCGGTAGATCTGGCGGGAGTCGCCACTGATGATCTCCGTATCCAACCGGGCAGCCAACCGGGCAGCAAAAGCAGTTTTGCCGGAGGCGGTAGGCCCCAATACTGTTATCAATTCATACTTCTCCATTCTGAAAACAAAGATAGTAAAAAAGCCCTTACCCTCTTTAATTTAATTATCCAAGCCGGTTCCTGAGGATCGTACGGGTTGCCTCATTTTTCCGCAAGTTATACCAGCTAGAGGTAACGTACGGTTCCAGCGAAACTATTTAATTCCGGTATGGCTTTCAAGTATGTATGACCAAGGAACGGATTGTATTGATAAATGAGCAAATTACTCTTCTTCTCATACTAATTTACCTTTTTTCAGCCACCAGTCACGTCCTTAAGGCAAACACCTTATAACCATTCTGTTAACCAGCAAAAAAGGCGAGACTAAGGGTGTAACTAAGGAATCTCAGTCACGCTTCAGTCACACTGACAGGCGGGGATCAGGAAATCAATGCTGGACGGAAGATCTTTAGAGTGCTGTAGGCACGGTATAATCCAGCCCAGTACGCAGTGCTGGGTGATTAATATTGAGTTTTTTTGAGTCCTGAAGGGACGGCATAATAGAAATTTTGACCCTATATATTTTTTATGCCGTGCTTACAGCACTCCAATATCATTCTATTTCTATTACCCAGGACTTTGTCCTGGGCTAGGATAAGCTGTCCTTGCAGGACTTGAAATCTTCTGACTACAACAGATTAGGAGTTCCTCTTCGGCAAGATATTTTTTTTCAGGCCGTAGGCCCAGTATATCCCAGACCCGGGCTAACGCCACTAATGCCCGGTAGGCGTCTCCTATAATCAAAAGGGAAAAATCAGATTGGAAGGGGATGCCCACCGGACGGGCGTCTCTACAGCGGGCAGGTCAGTGTGACTGGTGACTGAAAAAACGAGAAATTAGTACGAGGAGAAGAGAGAAAAGTACTATTGATAACTACGATGCAGGAAGAGAAAAAAACAAAAAAGGCATTCCGTAATGGAATGCCTTTTTTGATCAGGATAAGATAAATTATCCGTTTACTTTTGCCATGTGTTCGATCAAACCTAATACTTTGTTTGAATAACTCCACTCGTTGTCATACCAAGATACAACTTTAACGAATGTAGGAGTTAACTGGATACCAGCTTTAGCATCGAAGATAGAAGTACGTGGGTCTGTTAAGAAGTCAGAAGATACAACATCTTCATCTGTGTAACCCAGGATACCTTTCAATTCGCCTTCAGAAGCTTCTTTCATTGCAGCGCAAATTTTGTCGTAAGAAGTTTCTTTTGCTAAGTTAACTGTTAAGTCAACTACAGAAACGTCCAAAGTAGGAACGCGAAAAGACATACCTGTTAATTTACCGTTCAGTTCAGGAATAACTTTACCTACAGCTTTAGCAGCACCTGTAGAAGAAGGGATAATGTTACCGGCAGCAGCACGACCACCTCTCCAGTCTTTCACTGAAGGACCGTCTACTGTTTTCTGAGTAGCGGTAGTAGCGTGAACTGTAGTCATCAAACCGTCTACGATACCGAACTTGTCGTTCAATACTTTAGCGATAGGAGCCAAACAGTTAGTAGTACAAGAAGCGTTAGATACATACTGGGTACCTTTTACGTAAGAGTCTAAGTTAACACCGCAAACGAACATTGGAGTATCGTCTTTAGAAGGAGCAGACATAACTACGTATTTAGCACCAGCGTCGATGTGACCTTTAGCTGAATCTTTAGAAAGGAATAAACCAGTTGATTCAACAACATACTCAGCACCAACAGCATCCCATTTCAAATCAGCAGGATTTCTTTCAGCAGTTACACGAATTGAGCTACTGTTTACTACCAGATTACCATCTTTAATTTCAACAATTCCGTCGAATCTGCCGTGCATAGTGTCATATTTCAACATGTAAGCCATGTATTCAACACTGATCAGGTCGTTAATACCTACAACCTGGATATTGTTGTTACCTTGAGCAGCACGGAAAACTAAACGTCCGATACGGCCGAAACCGTTAATACCTACTTTAATCATTGTAATAAAACTTTTATGGGTTTATTAAAAATATTACATTAATGCCATTCTAACATCCACAAGGAGTGGCACAGGAAGCTAACACACTCAACGCCATAAACAACGCTATCGTATAAATTACCAATTGCCTCATTTGATTTCCTTGTTTTTAACGATTGCAAATGTAGTCATATTTTTTATTATGTGTTTACAAACTGTTGAATTTTTATTTACTATAGGATAAAATAATATTTACCACACTACAAACCTGTTAAGATTCTATTATTCCTTTATTAAATGCGCCCGGCAGGGACAAGCCGGTAAAAAACCGCCCGGATTTTATGTTAAAACCCGGGCAGCTTTGAATGTTTTTATTTCTTTTTCCTGAAAAACAAATGTTTCAGTAACGATTGTCCCTTTTTAAGCCCCCAGGTAAACAGGTAGGGTTTAAACATACCCAGTATGGAAGGCAGCAAGGTAATCCCGGCTCCCACCACATCGCTTACCCCGAAGGAGGAAAGCAGGGATTTATGGTCAACACACTCTTTTCCATCCTTTTTGCCGGGGAAGATCATATCTTTCACCGAGGTAAACACCATCTTACCTCCATGCTCGTGGATATAATCGAGGTTTGCTTCCATCTTTTGTTTATGTACCTCACATTTTGCCTGAATGCGGGCCTTATCAGCGATCAGTTTCTCCAGTGAATTCATCTTCTTTATAATCTGTTGCGTTATTTTCTTCGTCGTCACCCATCATAGAAGCAATCATGATGTTACGGATCAGAGCACTGACCTTATCTTTACTCAGTATTACGATCACAACCACCAGGATATAGATCAGTGCCACGGCACCGAATCCTAAGGCATTGGAATTGAATACATCACCCAAATAGAATCCCAAAGCGAGGAATAAGAACAATATGGCAAGGAACACCACAAACAATACCACAACACCGTACGAAAGGATGGCAAGAACCTTGCTCACCCTTTCATATGTGTTTAACTTCAGAAGCTCAAGTTTCAGCTCCACAAAAGAAGAAAGATCTTCTTTCAGCTCACGGAAAACTTGTCCTGTTTCTTTCTCCATACAAAGAATTATTCAGTTACTTCTTCTGCTTTTTCGGCTACGGCAGCACGACCTTCTTTATACTTGGTCACTACTGTATTCACGCCTTCTTTCACTTTTCCTACGATCGAGTTTAATTCTTCGATCAATTGTTCTTTCTTCTCAGATGCAGCCAGGTATCCTACTGCTGCACCTACTACGGCACCTACAATCAGGCCAACCAATAGTTTTGAATCTTCGTTTCTCATCATGCTTCTTTTTTAATTGTTTCTAAATAAAATAACGCATTTCACTAGGTGATAGTTTTATATTTCTTTTGATTTACCGTTAAATTATGTTGTGGCTTTCCGCATCTCCAACAGCGCCCAATCGTTTCGTTCGGCTTTGCCCACCAATTGTAGTCCCAGCCGTTCGGCTTCGGTCCGGAGCACAGGGATGTCGTGGGTATAGAAGCCACTCATATAAAGAGATGCACCGGGTTGTAAAGCTGCTGCATAGGCATGTAGGTCCTGCAACAGAATATTCCGGTTTATATTGGCATAGATTATATCAAACCTGGCTTCGGTAGCCAGTGGGGCGATTGCCCCAGCTCCGCCCAATACCACCTGCAGGTTACGGACATTATTTAACCGGGCATTCTCGGTTGCATTCTTACAGGCCCATTCGTCTATATCAATACCGATAGCGGTAGCAGCGCCCTTCTTAAGTGCCAGAATAGCCAGTACAGCCGTTCCGCATCCCATGTCCAGGACCCGCTTGCCCGTAAGGTCGGTTTTAAGGATCTCGTTAATCATTAACCAGGTGGTTTCATGGTTGCCGGTACCGAAAGCCATTTTAGGATCGATGATGATCTCATATTCATATCCTTCCGCGGGTTCGTGGAAGGAGGTCCGTATCATACATTTATTATCAATGGCGATGGGTTTAAAATAGTTTTTTTCCCACTCTTCATTCCAGTCCTGTCCCTCTATCAGGGTCGAATCATACAAAATATGGATATCCGGCAAAGGGAATCCGCCCAATACCTCCCAAAGTTTCTTTTCATCATAGTGTTTACCGGCAATATAAGCGGTTAAGCCATCTTCACTATCGACAAAACTTTCAAATCCTATTTCTGCAAGTCCGGCCGACAATACATCCCGCACAATTTCATCTTCTATGTCCGCTTCCCAGGTAAATTTTATCTCGTAGTAATTCATTATTTCTTTTTGTTTTGCACTTGTGACAAATATATATAATATTATTCATAAAGGTGATACAAAGAGGAAGGTTTTTACCTTCTTACATCCGGAAGGGTAAAGAAAAGGAAACTTATTTGTTACAAATAAAGCAGAAAAAGTCTCGATTTTAATCTAAATGTCCGGATAGGTTGCCGGGAGTTTTTAATTTCCCTCATAGTGATTTTTTTTGTTTTTTATCCTTCACCAGTCACATCGTGGGGATAATTGTTTGGCAATAAGCTATTTAATGCCCTAAAAAGTGTGACTGGGGCGTGACTGGAGCGTGACGGAAGGTTGCCTTTCCGTCACACTTTAGTCACAATAGATAGTTAATTTCCTCATTAATAGTAAAATAGCAGAAACTGCTTTTTAAGGGAAAATAGAGAAAAAGATAGCTTATTTTACTTCGTTTTGCTTTTTCTAAGTTGTAACCTATAGCTTAACTACCCGGGCAAAGGGTATCCACCTTTTTGTATTTGGAAATAGCCAC
Source organism: Tannerellaceae bacterium (assembly GCA_021204405.1). Taxonomy (GTDB): domain Bacteria; phylum Bacteroidota; class Bacteroidia; order Bacteroidales; family Tannerellaceae; genus JAJPZJ01. The sequence continues at coordinate 38,366 of JAJPZJ010000076.1, forward strand.
CTCTTTTTTGCGGTCCCCGCCTTTGCGGGCAACAGGCTGCGTTCTAACTTATGGCTCTCTTTACATAGCTCTGGAAAATCTTCCTGCTACGATTGATTTCAAATCCCCTTGGGCTAAAAATTAGTCGTGGTTGAAAGAGAGTGTGGTGGAGCTTATTTGCTGTTTACCGGCAAGAGGCTTTACAGTCTCTTTCTTTTTCCTTCTATACCCGCTATCCACTCCTATACCACCCTTCTATCGCGGTTGTTTGCACCCGGTAGCAGGTAAAGAGTAAGGCCCTAGCCTAAGGGTCCTGAACCTCACCCCTAAGGGTCACGATCCTCACCCCTGAGGTTCCTGATCCTTACCCTTAAGGTTCCCGGACCGTAAGCTAAGGGAGAGGATGAAAAAGGATTACCGGGTAG
>JAJPZJ010000140.1 GCA_021204405.1 Tannerellaceae bacterium
TAGCGCGCCACGTTCGGGACGTGGAGGTCGGAAGTTCGAGTCTTCTCATCCCGACTTTTGAAGTGAGGAAGTAGAATCTACTTCCTTTTTTATTTGTCTTTTCTTCTCTTTTTACTTAAATACCCTTTTAAATAGTCTTCCGGTAAAGCAAACCCATTAGTTAAAATGTTATATCTTTAAAGGGAGATAGAGGATTATGAATTTTTCATTTATCAGATATATTGTTCTATTATATATTGGAGTTATGGTCAGTTGTAATAAACATTCCACGCAGGCAGGGTACTCTGGTGAAGATCTTTCTTCTCAGGCGGTAATTAAAGTTGATAAGAATACCCGGCGTCCTATATTAGAAATTTCTTATGTGGGTGACTGGACTTTATATAGTGGTTCTTCAGTAAAGGATATTAATTTACATCTCCTGTCCTTAGAGGAAATGAACCTGGAGAATATGGATTAGCTATGGAGGAAATGGTACGTATGTATTACCAGTTAGATACAAGGGCGGGAAGAGCTATTCTGGCCGAACGCCATTTACCGATGAGAGGAGGATACAACTTCCGGGATTTGGGTGGTATAAGAAATAAGGAAGGCAAATATGTAAAATGGGGAAAACTCTTTCGTTCGGATGAAATGAAAGATTTGACAAAAGAAGATGTAATATATCTGAATAGTATTCCTCTGGTAACTGTTGTTGATTTCCGTTCTGGTGAAGAGATAGAAGAGTCGCCGGATGTACTACCGGATTCGGTTCGTGCACATTATATTCTCAGTATTACACCCGGCAATCTGGGCGAATTGTCTATGCAGGATATTACAAGCTTGTCAGCTGAGCAATCAATCGGTATTATGGAAGCTATCAACCGGCAGTTTGTTACAGATCCGGCATGTATAGACCAGTATAAACAATTCTTTTCCTTATTGCAAAATGAAGAAAATCTACTCCTACTTTTCCATTGCACAGCCGGTAAAGACCGTACGGGTATAGCTGCCTATCTTTTTCTTACTTGTTTAAATGTTGAAGAAAAGGATATATTGAATGATTACCTTTCTTCCAATATGTATTTACAGGATAAATATGGAGCTTATATTAAACAATACCCTGCACTAGCTCCGTTATTGGAGGTAAAACCCGAATACCTGAAGGCTGGTATAGAAGCCATAAGGCAAAACTATGGGACTACCAGCCATTTTCTAGAAAACTATCTGATGGTTGACTTGAAGAAGATGAGAGATATTTATCTATATTAGAGAAAGATATTAAAAGAAACAGGAGCAGCTAAATTACTTAGCCACTCCTGCAAATAATTAGGGTTTTGGTAAAAACCTAATTGGTAAAAACTCAATAGCTCATAATTAAAGTTTTGGTTTCCATATAAAAAAGCCTCTACAAGGCCATACAATAATCCTTGTAGAGGTCTTGGTTTTTCTTAGTTGTTACAAATATAAAATGAATATTTCTAACTATCTATATTCTTACAAACTTTTTTTATTATTTATGCTGTAAAACAGCTTATACTCGCTATTTAAGCACTTTTCAACGATTTTTTATTGTCAAATAATACTTGTTTTATAAAAAAGGCAGCTACAGAGAATATAGCTGCCTTTTTTATTTTTTTAAGATTGGGAGAGCTGATTACATCATGCCACTCATGCCACCACCCATACCCGGATTCATCGGAGGCATTGCAGGTGCATCTTCTTTTTTCTCTGCGATTACACATTCGGTTGTTAAGAACATTCCGGCAATTGAAGCTGCATTTTCTAATGCAACACGTGTAACTTTTGCAGGATCGATCACACCTGTAGCACATAGATTTTCGTATACATCTGTGCGGACATTATATCCGAAGTCACCTTTTCCTTCTTTTACTTTCTGAACGATAACAGCCCCTTCTTTACCTGCGTTTGCTACAATTTGGCGTAAAGGCTCTTCGATAGCACGTTTAACGATCTCGATACCTGTAGTTTCGTCTTCGTTTTCGCCTTTCATATCTTCAAGCGCTTCGATTGCCCGGATATAAGCAACACCACCGCCTGGTACCGTACCTTCTTCGATCGCTGCACGGGTTGCACTTAAAGCATCATTTACACGGTCTTTCTTTTCTTTCATTTCAACTTCAGAAGGAGCACCTACATATAGTACTGCTACACCACCGGCCATTTTGGCTAAACGTTCCTGAAGTTTTTCTTTATCGTAATCAGAAGTTGTGTTTTCAATCTGAACTTTGATCTGGGCGATACGTGACTGGATAGCATCTTTGTCGCCGGCACCATTTACAATTGTTGTATTATCTTTATTTATAACTACCTTTTCAGCGGTACCTAACATGTCGATAGTAGTATCTTCCAGTTTCATACCTTTTTCTTCTGTAATAACAGCACCACCTGTTATTACAGCGATGTCTTCCAACATGGCTTTACGACGGTCGCCGAAACCAGGAGCTTTTACTGCACAAATTTTCAAAGAACCACGCAGGCGGTTTACTACTAAGGTAGCCAATGCTTCACTGTCGATATCTTCAGCAATAATCAACATCGGCCGGCCACTTTGTACAGTTTGCTCAAGGATAGGAAGTAATTCTTTCAGGACAGAAATCTTTTTGTCGTAGATAAGAATATATGGATTCTCCATCTGAGCTTCCATCTTTTCCGTATCGGTTACGAAATAAGGAGAAATGTAACCACGGTCAAATTGCATACCTTCCACAACTTCTACAGTTGTTTCGGTTCCTTTTGCTTCTTCAACAGTAATTACACCTTCTTTTTTTACTTTTCTCATAGCTTCTGCAATGAGTTTACCGATAGTCTCATCGCCATTGGCAGAGATTTTAGCTACGTGTTCTATTTTATCAAAGCTATCACCAACAGCTTCTGCCTGAGAAGCCAGGTTTTCAACCACTTTAGCAACTGCTTTATCGATACCCCGTTTCAGATCCATAGGGTTTGCACCTGCAGTTACGTTCTTTAAACCAACACCGATAATAGATTGTGCCAATACAGTTGCAGTAGTAGTACCGTCACCGGCGTTGTCGTTGGTTTTAGAAGCTACCTCTTTTACCAGTTGGGCACCCATATTTTCGAATGGGCAGTCTACTTCTACCTCTTTTGCTACAGCGACACCGTCTTTTGTGATGTGAGGTGTACCGAATTTCTTTTCAATGATCACATTACGACCTTTAGGTCCAAGGGTTACTTTTACTGCATTAGCCAACTCGTCTACACCTTTTTTCAAAAGGTCGCGGGCTTCCATATTGAATTTAATCTCTTTTGCCATGATAATATTACTTTATTGATTTGAAAAATGAATTAAATTATAGCAAGAATATCTGACTGACGCATGATCAGGTAGCTTTCTCCTTCAAGTTCGATTTCAGTTCCGGCATACTTTCCGTAAAGTACTGTATCACCGTTTTTTACTATCATCTCTTCATCTTTTGTACCGCTACCTACGGCTACAACTTCTCCTTTTAAAGGTTTTTCTTTTGCCGAATCAGGAATAATGATTCCGCCAAGTGTTTTTTCTTCTGCTGCAGCAGGCTTAATCAGCACTCTGTCTGCTAATGGTTTAATGTTCATTTTCTCGGTATTTTTAATTGTTAATATTATTAGTTGTATTGTTCATTCATTACTATTTACTATGCAAATTTTGTGCCAAAAAAACTATGCAAATTTTGTGCCAAAAAAAAGAAAGTGAAAGGACTGTCAATTTTTCATAATCTTACGTCAAATTATTAATGACTTCTGACAGGTTGGCTTTTACTTCTGACAGGTTGGCTTTTAAATATAAAAAACGGAGAAGCCAAAAGGTTCTTCTCCGTTACAATTATTCTATTTTTATTACTTTCAGATATTAAAAGCTTCTTTTATTTTTTCTACATAATCCAGTTTTTCCCATGTGAAAAGTTCAACTTCCAATAAAATGGGTTCCGGCAGGTAGCGTGAAGAGAAAGCTTTTGTTACCACTTCCGGAGTACGTCCCATATGGCCGTAAGAAGCTGTTTTAAGATAAATAGGATTCCGTAATTTCAACCGGTCTTCAATTGCTTTGGGACGCATATCGAACAATTGCCATATTTTTTCGGCAATCTCTCCGTCTGTCATAGGTACATTAGTCCTGCCATAGGTGTTTACAAAAATATTCATAGGCTGTGCCACCCCAATAGCATATGATACCTGTACCAGGATTTCGTCCGCAACTCCGGCTGCCACCAGGTTTTTAGCTATATGACGTGCAGCATATGCGGCAGAGCGGTCTACCTTAGAGGGATCCTTACCCGAAAAAGCACCACCACCATGTGCTCCCTTACCACCATAGGTATCAACTATAATTTTACGGCCTGTTAAGCCGGTATCTCCGTGGGGACCGCCAACAACAAATTTGCCTGTAGGATTTACATGGTAAATAATTTGCTCATTAAACAAACTTTGTACATGTGCCGGATATTTTGCAATAATCCTGGGGATTAGGATTTCTTTTACATCCCGGGTAATCTTTTTTTGCATGGCTTTATCTGCTTCTTCCTGGGAAATCCCTTTAGCACAGATAAATTCATCATGTTGTGTAGAAACTACAATGGTATCAATCCGTAAAGGTTGGCCATTGTCGTCATATTCAATGGTAACCTGGCTTTTTGCATCCGGACGAAGATAGGGAATAAGCTCTTTTTCATTTTTACGGATGCTGGCTAATTCCTGTAAAATACTGTGGGAAAGGTCAAGCGCCAGGGGCATATAATTTTCTGTTTCGTTGGTTGCATAACCAAACATCATACCCTGGTCACCAGCTCCCTGTTCGTAAGGGTCACTTTTTTCTACTCCCCGGTTAATATCGCCACTTTGTTCATGGATTGCAGAAAGTACACCACATGATTTTGCTTCAAACTGATACTCACTTTCCGTATAACCAATTTTTTCTATTACGTGGCGTGCTACTTCCTGCACATCTACATAAGCAGTTGATTTTACTTCACCAGCCAGTATGACCTGTCCGGTAGTTACAAGAGTTTCACAAGCAACTTTTGAGTTTTTATCATAAGCCAGAAACTCATCCAATAATGCATCTGATATCTGATCGGCAACTTTATCAGGATGTCCTTCCGAAACCGATTCAGAGGTAAATAGATAACTCATCGTATTATAATTAATTAAATTAGTAAAGTTAGGAAGATACGATTTGGAGGAGTTGTAATGCGCAGTTAAATTACTTTTAGCATTTTTTACTGTGGTTGCAAGCTATCCAAATCTATCCACATTTCTTATTGCAAAGATATTATATATTTCTTAATATATTACTTATTTACAATAGTTTTATTTATAATTGTTTTTTACCTATTACTATGTATTTAGCAATTCTTTATATAAGGTGTTGATGGTCTTATTATTCAAAGGGTAGATCACGTTTGGTGCTATTTGGTTGAGAGGAATTAAAACAAAATTCCGTTGAGTCATGTAAGGATGGGGAATAATGAGACTGGTATCTTCTATAATAAGATTATCATATAATAATATATCAATGTCGATGATCCTATCTTTATAGGTGCCTTTTACAGATTTATTAGCCCGTCTCATATTTTTTTCTATAAGGCTGGTTTCTTCCAGTAATGCAGATGGTGAAAGGTGGGTAATCACTCCCACTGCTGCATTTAGAAAAGTATTTTCAGAGGAGAATCCCCAGGGTTCAGTAGCATAAAAATCAGATAGGGAGAAAATCTCACCTATCTGATCCTGGATTTGTTTTATTGCTTCACAAAGGTTATATTCTTTGTCGCCTAAATTAGTGCCCAGACTAAGATATACCTTTGCCATTTTTGTATCAAATAATAAGCATAGCGTCGCCGTATACACCAAAACGGTATTTTTCTTTTATTGCAACTTCATAAGCTTCCATAATCAGGTCGTACCCACCGAATGAAGCAGTCATCATTAAAAGGGTAGAAAGTGGAAGATGGAAATTGGTAACCATACTTGTTGCTACACTAAAATCATAAGGAGGGAAAATAAATTTATTGGTCCAACCTTCAAATTCTTTCAGGTGTCCGTCAGTACTTACGGCTGTTTCAACAGCACGCATAACAGAAGTTCCAACGGCACATATCTGGCAGCCGGCGTCTTTTGCCTCATTAACCGTTCTGACCACTTCGGCATTCACCACCATTTGTTCTGAATCCATTTTGTGTTTGGTCAGGTCTTCCACATCGATTTTCCGAAAATTACCCAAGCCGGAATGAAGTGTAAGGAAAGCGAAACGGCAATCTTTTATTTCCAACCGTTTCATCAGTTCGCGGCTGAAATGTAAACCTGCTGCCGGAGCTACTACTGCGCCTTCTTCTGTAGCAAAGATATTTTGATACCGTGCTTTATCCTCACCCTCTACCGGACGATCAATATATTTAGGAAGTAGAGTTTCCCCCAAAGCATATAGCGACTTTTTGAAATCTTCATGGCTTCCATCGTACAGGAAGCGTAAAGTACGTCCGCGGGAAGTTGTGTTATCAATTACCTCGGCAACCATTGAATCGTCTTCTCCAAAATAGAGTTTATTACCGATACGAATTTTTCTGGCCGGATCTACTAATACATCCCATAACCGAAGCTCCTGATTAAGTTCCCGTAATAAAAAAACCTCGATCCGGGCTCCTGTTTTTTCTTTATTACCATACAAACGGGCAGGAAAGACTTTAGTATTGTTGAAAATAAAAACATCTTTCTCGTTATAGTAGTTAAGAATATCCTTGAATACTTTGTGCTCTATCTCGCTGGTGTCGCGATGAACAACTATTAAACGTGCTTCGTCTCTGTTGTTAGCCGGATGCAGGGCGATAAGTTCCTGCGGTAAATTAAATTTAAATTTCGAAAGTTTCATACTGCAGCTTTATTTATTTTCTTTTATTCTATCACTTCTTTATCCAGAAAACTATCCATATCTTCCGGCTGCATACACATATCCAGAGTTATTTCTCCTATTCGGATACGTTTAAGGCCAACCAGATGGGCTCCCGATTCAAGCGCAGTACCGATATCTCTGGTAAGTGCCCTGATATAAGTCCCTTTACTACAAACTACTCTTATCCGGATAACCGGTAGTTCGTAACTTAAGAGCTCTATTTCGTCTATAACAAGTGTTTTCGACTTTAATTTTACTTCTTCTCCTTTACGGGCCAGTTCGTAAGCTCTTTTCCCATCCACTTTACAGGCAGAGAATACCGGAGGTATTTGTTCTATCGTTCCTATAAATGTATTTAAAACGGCCTCCACTTTTTCTTTCGAGATATGTTCGATCGGATAAGTCCCGTCTACGGTTGTTTCCAGATCGAAAGAAGGCGTTGTCTCTCCCAATTTTAACGTAGCGATATATTCTTTTGTCTGATATTGAAATTCATCGATACGTTTGGTCGCTTTTCCCGTACATATAATCATTACGCCGGTAGCTAAGGGATCCAGTGTGCCGGCATGTCCTACTTTTATTTTCTTTACTCTCAATTTCCTGGATAATTTATAACGAAATTTGTTTACCAGGTCAAAGGAGGTCCATGTCAGCGGTTTATTAAAATACAGTACTTCTCCTGCAATAAAATCCATTCTTTAAATTAGATAAGCGAATATATAATAGCAATTAATCCTACGATTACACAATAGTAAGAGAAATAGATTAATTTACCTTTTGCTACCAGATTGATCATCCATTTACAGGCAATACAGCCAAAAATGAATGCAGCTAAAAATCCTACAATTAAGGAAACTGCAGAGATACCTGAAGCATCAGCCGAAAAATCTCCCTTTATTAAATCCAGGAAGGCTTCTCCCAGAATAGGAATAATTGCCATTAGGAAAGAGAATTTTGCGACCTGTTCTTTTTGGTTTCCTAATAATATACCAGTCGTAATAGTTGTTCCGGAGCGTGATAAACCAGGGAATATAGCACATGCCTGGGAGATCCCTATAATAAATGCATCTTTAAAAGAAATCTCTTTTTTCATGCGGGGCTTGGCATAATATGCGAATGCAAGTAGAATGGCTGTAATGATTAGCATACATCCAACGAGTAACAATCCGCTACCGAAAATAGCTTCCACCTGCTTTTTAAAGAATATTCCGACGATACCTACTGGTATCATAGAAAGCAGGATTTTGCATACCATTTTGGTCTCTTCATTCCATTTAAAGCTAAACAGGCCTCTGAAAAGAACGCCAACTTCTTTTCTCAGCACAACAATTGTACTTAGCACTGTGGCTGCATGTACTGCTATGGCAAAAGTTAAATTCTCTTCGCCACTCATACCAAAAATCTCACTCTCAATGGTAAGGTGACCACTGCTACTTACAGGAAGGAATTCAGTCAGGCCCTGGACAATTCCTAATATCAATGCTTCTAACCAACTCATTCGTTATCTTCCTGTTTATTGCTGTTTTTAAGAATACCGAATACCATGAGTAAAAATCCTATAAGTGTAATTACAGGTGCTATTACAATGCGCTGTGTATTAAAAATCTCAGGATTAAAAGAAACTCCATCTGTAGAGCCTCCACCACTCATTAGGGCAAAGCCAATTATAATAAGCAGGATAGAAATAGATATCCATATGAAATTATCCTTGCCAAATACAAAATCTCTTTTTGCCATCTTCAATTTATTATTTGATATTTAAATATAATACAACTTATCAACTCCCATTCTTAGGTATTTGTTCACGGCAAAGAAAGTTGCAATAACCGATAAGAAAATACCCAGAAATAACATTACCCCATACACCAGTAATAATACTTCTATATCTATAAGATATATAAAGCCATTTAACTCGTTTTGGAGATAGTACAATGCACCGGTTATCATAAGAATTGCCAGGAAAGAAGCCATGATACCACTTACCACATTATACCATATAAATGGCCTGCGTATAAAGCCGGAGGTTGCACCTACCAGTTTCATCGTATGAATCAGAAAGCGCTTTGAATAAATAAGTAGCCGGATCGTATTGCTGATCAGTACAAAGGAGATCATGATTAATATGGCTGCCAGACCCAATAAAATAATTCCAAGCCGTTTCATATTATCATTGACCATCTGCATCATATCTTTACGGTATAACAAATCAGAAACAGAAGTGTATTCTTTTATCTGCTTTTCTATAAAGATAAGGCTGTCCGGATTTGCATATTCGGAGTGTAATTTTACTTCGATAGATGCCTGTAAGGGGTTAAAGCCTAGAAAAGTTTCCGGATTTTCCCCCAACTCTTCTTCCAACTCTTTAGCAGCCTGCTCTTTCGAAATATATTCGGTTGATTTTATATAAGGAAGCTGGTCCAGACTCTTTTGTATCGCTTTGATATCACTTTCTTTCTGGTTGTCTTTCAGTACAATAGAGAAAGAAATATTCTCTTTTACATATACTCCCAGCGAATTACCTAATAAGCCAATTAAAAAGATAAGTCCTAACAGGAAAAGTACGAGTGAAATACTTACAATAGAAGTAAAACGCGAATTGAAGAAAGATACGGAACTAATCTTTTTATTTTCAGCCATTGGACTACTACCTTAATGATTAAATAAAGGAGGAGATGCGTACAGCGCACACATCCCCTAATTTTCCTGCAAAAGAACGAATAAATTACGTAATACTACGATTATTTATATTATTTAACCTTCTCTCTTTTTAGCATTCGCATTGTTATCTCCTGTTATTTAGACAGGTGTTCCGAACAAAGTGGCAGATGAGGCCCGTTCTATTCTTACTTTTACCAACTGGCCTACCTTGTAATCCTTTTTATCAAAGATAACTACCTTATTCTGGCTGGTACGCCCGAATAGCTGTTCCCGGGAGCGTTTGGAAAATCCTTCTACCAATACCTCAAACTCTTTACCTATATCCCGCATATTGCTTTCTTCCGAAAGTTTATTTTGCAAATCGATCATCCCCTGTAAACGCCGGATCTTTTCTGCTTCAGGAATATTATCTTCCAGATGTTTGGAAGCATACGTACCCGGACGCTCTGAATATTTAAAAAGGAAAGCACTTTCATATCCCACTTCACGCATTAAGGAGAGCGTTTCTTGGTAATCTTCTTCTGTTTCAGAATGGTATCCACAAAACAAGTCGGTTGAAATAGCGCAATCAGGAAGAATCCTTTTGATGGCTGCTATCCTGTCGAGATACCATTCACGGGTATATTTCCGGTTCATGATCTGTAATATCCTGGAACTACCCGACTGTGCCGGTAAATGAATATGCTTACAAATATTAGCATGTGCAGCCATCACACGCAAGGTCTCATCACTCATATCTTTAGGGTGAGAGGTGGTAAAGCGGATACGCATGTCAGGAGCTTCCAGGGCTACCTTTTCCAGCAGGGTAGGGAAGGTGATCTCTTCTTCTCCATTTCTGAAAAGATAAGAGTTTACATTTTGTCCCAATAGGGTAACTTCCCGGAAACCTTTTTCACGCATATCTCTTAACTCATTCAGGATACTTTCTATGTCCCGGCTGCGTTCCCGGCCACGTGTATAAGGCACGATACAATAGGTACAGAAATTATTACACCCACGCATGATAGAGATGAAACCACCGATTTTTACCCCACCGATTTTCAAGGGGATCACATCTTTATAAGTTTCTTGGGTAGATAACTCAACATTAATTGCTTTTTCCCCTTTTTCCACGGCACCTGTCAGATTGGGCAGATCCAGGTAAGAATCCGGTCCTACAACCAGGTCAACATGGTGATTGTTGATAAGATCTTCTTTTACCCGTTCGGCCATACAGCCAAGCACGCCAACTATAAGAGACCGTTTTTTCTGTTTTAACGATTGAAAGTATTGCAGTCTGCCGTAGATTTTTTGCTCTGCATTGTCTCTTACCGAACAAGTGTTAACAAAGATCGCATCTGCTTCCTCTATTTTTTCGGTAAGGGAGTAACCGTCCATCTCCATTACAGAAGCCACTACTTCGCTGTCTGCCACATTCATTTGGCATCCGTAGGTTTCTATAAACAACTTCTTTTCGTTTTCATTGACAACAGATTTTAAGTCTGCATCATTTTCACTCTTTTTCATATTTATTTGTTAATAAAGTTTAAATAGAATAGGGCTTAATTAAAAATTCAAAGGGTTTCCTTGCATGATTCATTTCCCAATTCTATATTTGCATACGAAAAATGTAAATTTTTTCATAGTTAAGGTTTTGGTTAAATCAAATAAGGGTGGCTGGGAAGTTACCCTTATTTTCTTTTATTATAGATTCTATCTCTTTACTTCTCAATAATTGTTTGTAAATTTGAGGTGCAAAATAATCAAAAGTTATGGATAATATAGGTGACTGGCTCTATATAGTTTTTCTCATTATAGCCGCTTTTAGTGGTTTATTTAGTTCTTTTAAGAAAAAAAAGGTGGCCGATACGCAACCTCAACCTATTAAAGAAGAGATATATCCGGAAGAATCTGGCGGGAAAGGCTTTTGGGATTTCCTGGAAGAGATGCAAAACCAGCAGCCTGAAGGGATTGAAATAAAAAAGCCTAAGAAAAAGAAAAAAATATCCCAACCAGCTTCCCAAACGAAAGTTTATGGCAAACATACGCCTGCTACCAGTTCTTTTCTGCCGGAAATTACCCACGATACAGAGGTAGTAACGGATGACCTTAATTTGACCGATCCCAATGAGATACGTAAGGCGGTTATTTATTCGGAAATATTTACCCGCAAGTATTGATTTATTACTTTTTTAATACCTTTGCATCCGTCTGACCAGATAGATAAGTATTTAATTATATTTAAAAAAACAATAATATCATGGCTTTAAAATTTATTACTGCTGAAGAGGCTGCATCATTTGTAAACCACGATGATAACGTTGGCTTCAGCGGATTCACACCTGCCGGATGCCCTAAAGTGGTTCCGGTTGCTATTGCTAATAAGGCAATGGAAGAACATGCCAAAGGAAATCCTTTCCAGATTGGTATGTTTACCGGTGCCTCCACAGGAGATAAACTGGATGGTTCACTGGCCCGTGCCAATGCAATTAAATTCCGTACCCCTTATCAATCAAGCAAAGATCTGCGAGCATTATTGAATGCACGTGGTGCCCATTATTATGACATGCACCTTTCGGAGCTGGCCCAGAGTTTACGTTATGGATTTTTAGGTAAGGTAGATGTAGCCATCATCGAAGCGGCTGAGGTTACCGAAGACGGCGAAATCGTTCCAACCAGTGGTGTAGGTATTTCTCCTACCATTTGTAACCTGGCAGACCGTATTATTATTGAATTAAACGATAAGCACCCGAAGGCCATTCGGGGTATGCATGATATTTACGAACCGCTGGATCCCCCTGTTCGTCGTGAAATACCGGTTTATAAACCATCCGACCGGATTGGTACTCCCTATATCAAGGTTGATCCTGCGAAAATTGTAGGGGTCGTGAAAACAAGCGAACCCAATGAAGGAGGTAGCTTTAGCCCGCTGGATGATGTTATGATGGTGATTGGTAAGAATGTAGCTAACTTCCTGGTAAGTGAAATGCGTGCCGGACGTTTGCCAAAAGACTTTGTTCCTTTGCAGAGTGGAGTAGGGAACGTTGCCAATGCCGTATTAGGGTGCATGGGTGAAAATAAAGATATTCCTGCCTTCAATGTATATACAGAGGTGATTCAGGATGCGGTGATTGCGCTGATGAAACAGGGCCGTGTTAAATTTGCCAGCGGATGTTCGTTAAGCGTAAGTAATGAAGTATTGGATGATATCTATTCAAACCTTGATTTCTTTAAAGATAAGTTACTGCTCCGTCCGCAGGAGATTTCTAATAATCCGGAAGTGGCCCGCCGGTTAGGACTGGTTGCTATCAACACCGCTTTGGAAGCTGATATCTTTGGAAATATAAATTCAACCCACGTAGCCGGTACACGTATGATGAACGGTATTGGTGGTTCGGGCGACTTTACCCGTTCGGCCATGCTTTCTATCTTTACTACTCCTTCAACGGCTAAGGATGGTAAGATCAGCGCATTTGTACCGATGGTCTCCCATATGGATCACAGCGAGCACTCAGTAAAAGTTATTATTACCGAATATGGAGTAGCCGACCTGCGCGGTAAGTCGCCGATCCAGCGTGCGGAAACGATTATCGAGAATTGTGTACATCCTGATTATAAACCATTGTTGAAGGAATACCTGGCTATGGGTGTTAAAGGACATACTCCTCAAAACCTCAAATGTTGTTTTGCCTTCCACGAAGAGCTGGCAGCCAGTGGTGATATGCACAATGTAGACTTTAGCAAATACCTAAAGTGCTGATAATAAAATAACGATAGTAAAAAAGAGGTTGTCTCAAAAGTCCTGATTAGTTCCCGCGAAAGCGGGGATCGCCTCAAAAACAGACAGTATAATTTTCAAAAAGATAGACAACTGTCTGTTCTTTTGCGATCCCGGATCAAGTCCGGGAACACTGGGGTCAGTTACTTTCCTGTAAAGTATAGTTTTGAGACAGCCTCTTTTTTATTGTAAACAGTCCTCTTTTTAATTGGCTTAACAAGGATTTTCAATTGTATATCCCTTCATTTATCTTCCGGCACCAGGGATTGCTGGTTGAAACAGGAAGAGTTTTCAATTCAGGCACGGAGCGTTGTAAAATGAGGCAGGGAGATTGGCTACGTTCCGTGCCTCATTTAACGAAGTGCTGTGCCTCTAAACCACAAAACTCCCTGGCTGATGGTGAATGCGATCCGAAAAGGGTTCATAGAGGCTTCTTTATCTTTAGGGCTGTTTGCCGATATAGGCCAGGATACCACCATCTACATAAAGGATGTGCCCATTTATGAAGTTGGATGCTTCCGAAGCCAGGAATACAGCCGGCCCCATCAGATCCTCAGGAGTGCCCCAGCGGGCTGCTGGAGTTTTAGCAATGATGAACGAGTTAAAAGGATGACCATCTTCACGTAGAGGAGCCGTTTGTGGTGTTGCAATATAACCCGGGCCAATCCCATTACATTGAATATTATATCTACCATATTCGGATGCAATATTACGGGTAAGCATTTTCAAGCCTCCTTTAGCGGCAGCATATGCTGACACCGTTTCACGTCCCAGTTCACTCATCATCGAACAGATATTAATGATCTTGCCATGCCTTTTTTTAATCATGAAAGGAATCACTGCTTTAGCCACGATAAACGGAGCATTCAGGTCTACGTCAATCACCTGGCGGAAATCGGCGGCACTCATTTCAATCATAGGAATCCGTTTGATAATACCGGCATTGTTCACCAGAACATCAATCACCCCTACCTCTTTTTCAATCTGTGCCACCATCGCATTTACCTGCTCTTCATTGGTAACGTCGCATACATATCCGTGGGCTTTGATACCGGCAATAGCATATGCTTCAATACCTTTATCCACCAACTCCTGTTTGATATCGTTAAATACAACAGTTGCCCCGGCCGAAGCTAATGCGGAAGCCGTTGCAAAACCAATCCCATACGATGCACCTGTAACCAGTGCTATTTTACCTTGTAATGAAAAATTTATCATCTCTTTATTCTTTATTATTTAAGTTCGGTTATTTTTGAAAAGTCCTGGTCGCCGTAATCCAGGTTTTCTCCGCCCATACCCCAGATAAAAGTATAGTTGGAAGTAGCTGCCGCCGAATGGATAGACCATTCCGGCGAAAGAACTGCCTGGTCGTTTTGCATCCATATATGGCGGGTTTCGTCCGGTTCACCCATAAAATGGCATACGGCCTGTTCTTCCGGCACTTCGAAATAGAAATATGCCTCCATACGGCGTGAATGCACATGGGCAGGCATCGTATTCCATACACTACCCGGAGCCAGCTCGGTCATCCCCATCTGTAACTGGCAGGTAGGAAGAACCTGGTTGACGATCATTTTATTGATTTTGCGATGGTTGGCAGTTTCCAGGCTACCTAATTCAGCCACCACAGCCTCGGCTTTGGTTACTTTCTTATCAGGATAGTTCCTGTGGGCAGTCAGGGAGTTGAAGTAGAATTTGGCAGGCTTGTTTACATCTTTACTTTCAAAATAAACCTCCCGGTTTCCGGAGCCTAAATACAGTGCCTCTTTATAATCCAGTTCGAAAGTGGTATCGCCTACGCGCACAATACCCGCACCTCCTACATTATAAATACCCATTTCCCGGTTAGTTAAAAATACGGGTTGTTTTAACGGGTCGATCGCTTCCAGCTGTAAGATCTCTCCGCAGGGCATTGCACCGCCCACGATCATACGGTCATACATAGAGTATACCATATTTACTTCGTTTGGAGTAAAGACCTTGTCAATTAAAAAATCCCGGCGTATACGTTTGGTATCGTATTGTCTGGCATCTTCCGGATACGCAGCGTACCGCAATTCATAATTTGTTTTCATGTAACTTCATTTAATTTGGTTAATATTAGGGTTGTTTATCTAGTGTGTCACAGTTTTTCTCTGCTCATTCCCCGGCTGCCAGGAAAAATCCATGGCTGTTCGCACACACTGATAAATACCCTTTATGGTATTAAGTATCAGATCCATTGCTTTTCACTGGAACGGGTAGTAGGTTACTTCAATTTATTCATTTAGTGGCTCAATATCAGTTGGGATCGCACAGGTGCCGCTGTTTGTCGGGACTAACCTGTCGCAGGTAGAAGCGGTGATTACTCATAACTTCTATGTATATTCATAACTATTTAGATATTAAGTACCGCACAAATATACTGAATTATTTAAATAAAACCGGCATTCCTTATAAAAAACATTTTGCCTCCGGCCAATTTCCCTCATGGGGTTGAGTGTCCGGTCGTTCCGGGTGCCGGTAACACAAATGAAACATCTTTGTAACGCTTCTTTCAAGATTGCTTCATCACTTCTTAATACGATAATTATTTCTTTGCCGTCAAACAAATAAATAGTAAAGTGAAGAAGTTTTTTGAAAAAATCGTAGAAGGAGCTCTCTTGTTAAGCGGAAGCGTAAGTAGCTTTGTGATTCTGCTTATCGTTGTATTCCTGTTTAAGGAGGCAGCCGGACTATTTAACAGCCCGGCCGTGGAAGAGGGCTATGTGCTTGCTGTGAATAGCACCAATCCGGTCGACACCCTTAGCCCGGAGGAAATCATGGACATTTTCGATGGCGAACTAACCAACTGGAAAGAGCTGAAAGGAGAGGATGAAGAGATCCTGTTGTTCCGTTTTTCTGACCTGACAAGCTATTTCCCGAAAGAAGAACTGGGAGAAGAATTTGAATTTGTAGCAGATAGGATCAGTGAATTGGTGGCCCGTGAGCCGGGTATTATTGCCTTTTTCCCTAAACAATACCTGGCACCTATCTTTGATGGAAAGGTTTTGCCTGAAAGAAAAATAAAATTAACCGACTTCTTCGGAGGTACCAAATGGTATCTTACTTCTACTCCCTCACCGATTTTCGGTCTGATCCCCCTTTTCTGGGAACGTTAGTGGTTAGTATCGGGGCTATTATTTTGTCGTTACCGTTTGGCGTGGCGGTTGCTATCTATCTGGCTGAAATTGCCGGCAAACGTACCCGCGACCTGTTAAAACCTGTAATTGAACTGTTAGCAGGGATACCTTCCGTAGTATATGGCTTCTTCGGCCTGGTGGTAATTGTTCCGCTTATCCAGAAAGGCCTGTCGTTACCGGTTGGCGAAACAGCTTTTGCCGGTAGTGTGGTGTTGGCAATTATGGCATTACCTACCATTATAACAGTAGCCGAAGATGCGATGCGGACTACTCCTCGTGCCATGAAAGAGGCCAGCCTGGCTTTAGGGGCTACCCAGTGGCAGACTATTTATAAAGTAGTGATCCCTTATTCTATTTCAGGGATTACCTCTGCGATTGTATTAGGTGTCGGACGTGCCATTGGCGAAACCATGGCGGTGTTGATGGTTACAGGGAATGCGGCTGTCATACCTACCTCCTTCTTCGATCCGGTACGTACTATTCCTGCCACTATTGCAGCCGAGCTGGGAGAAGCACCTGCCGGCGGTGCCCACTACGAGGCCTTATTCCTACTGGGAGCAGTATTATTCCTGATAACGATGGTCTTAAGTATACTTGTGGAGTATATTTCATCTAAAAGAAAAATATAATTAATAGATATGACACCTGTACAAAAAATGGGCCATGTAGATGCTAATAAGCGGATTGCCCAGAAAACAGCTTTCGGATTCTTTACTTTCCTCAGTTACCTTGTGGTAATTATCTTGTTTGTTATCTTGATCTTGTTTGTTATCTTGGGCTTTATTATAATTAACGGAGGAAAAGTAATTAGTTGGGAGTTCCTTACCTCAGCTCCCGAAGATGGGATGACCTTCGGCGGGATCTTCCCGGCTATTGTAGGTACGCTTTACCTGGTATTAGGCAGTAGCCTGATCAGTTTCCCGATCGGGATCATGAGTGGTATCTATATGAATGAGTATGCCACAAACGGGAAAATCGTACAATTTATCCGTGTAATGACAAACAACCTGAGTGGTGTTCCTTCGGTGGTATTCGGTTTATTCGGTATGTCCCTGTTTGTTAATACCATGGGATTTGGTGATTCAATCATTGCCGGTTCCTTAACCCTAGCACTCCTTTCCATTCCGCTGGTGATCCGTACTACGGAAGAGGCGCTTAAATCTATAGACGATTCCTTCCGCCACGGTAGCCTGGCACTGGGTGCAAGCAAGTTACAAACGATTGGCCGGGTGGTCCTTCCGATGGCTTTCCCTAATATTATAACAGGGCTGATCCTATCCGTCGGACGTGTGTCGGGTGAGACTGCACCTATCCTTTTCACGGTAGCAGCTTATTTCCTGCTGCAGCTACCGGAAAGTATTTTCGACCAATGTATGGCACTTCCCTATCACCTGTATGTGATCTCCACCAGTAGAACAGATATTGAAGCTTCCCGCGGTATGGCCTATGGAACAGCCCTGGTATTAGTTATCATTATCTTATTGGTTAATTTGTTGGCCAATGCGTTGAGAAGTTATTTCGCTAAAAAAGTAAAAATGAACTAATCCCCTTTTAAAATTATGATAAAGATTGATGCAAGAAACGTAGATTTCTATTATGGTGATTTCCACGCGCTCAAACAGATCTCCATGGAGATCGCACCCAACACATCTACTGCTTTTATCGGGCCTTCAGGATGTGGTAAGTCCACCTTCCTCCGTTTGTTTAACCGTATGAACGACCTGATCCTGGGTACCTGCCTGGAAGGAGCTATTATGATTGATGGCCGGAATATTTACGAAAGGGGTGAGAAAGTAGACGAACTGCGTAAGAACGTAGGGATGGTATTCCAGAAACCTAACCCATTCCCTAAAACTATTTTTGAGAATGTAGCTTACGGGTTGCGTGTAAATGGTATCAATGATTCTGAATATATCGAATCAACCGTAGTAAAAACACTCAAACAGGTAGCCCTGTGGGAAGAGGTAAAAGATAAACTGAAAGAATCGGCTTTTGCCCTTTCTGGTGGCCAGCAACAACGTTTGTGTATTGCCCGTGCACTGGCTATTTCGCCTTCGATTTTATTAATGGACGAGCCCACCTCTGCGTTAGACCCGATCTCTACAGGAAAGATTGAAGACCTGATCCACGAATTGAAAAAAGACTATACCATTGTGATCGTAACCCACAATATGCAACAGGCTGCCCGCGTAAGTGATAAAACAGGCTATTTCTATCTGGGAGAATTGATTGAATTTGATGATACCCGTAAGATCTTTACCAATCCGGAGAAGGAATCTACACAGAATTATATTACCGGCCGTTTCGGATAAGTAAACTGCCGTAAAAGTGAGAAGATAAATAATAAATAATAAATATACAAAATGAAAATAATAGACGTAGAGATTGCTTCTCTGAAAAGAAATATCAACGAAATGTGGTCGCTTGTACACCAGTAATTATATAATGCAGGTGAAGCCTTGCTGTCAGGAGACAGGGAAATGGCTTACAGGGTGATTAAACGCGAACGCCGGGTCAATACCTATGAGTTAAAGATCGATAGTGATTGTGAAGACCTGATCGCCCTCTATGCCCCGGTTGCAGTAGATCTGCGTTTCGTATTGGCCATGTATAAGATCAATACCAACCTCGAACGGTTAGGCGACTTCGCCGAAAGCATTGCGCGTTTTGCTACCAATATGCCCGAGAAAGAGCCAATTGATGCAGAGCTGATCCGTGCCACCCGTGTGGAAGATATGTTAAAAGAATTACTCGATATGATCGCTTTGGCACAGGAGGCCTTTGATAAAGAAGATTCGGAGATCGCTTCCCGTATTTTCCTGAAAGACAACCTGGTGGATGAAATCAATCATAATTCAACCAGAACTATAGCCCAGTATATAGAGGATCATCCGGGAAGTGCCCTGACAGGCCTTTATATGGCAGGGGTGATCCGTAAAATGGAACGTTTTGGCGACCATTGTACCAATATTGCCGAAGAGTTAATATTCTATCTGGATGCAAAAGTATTGAAGCATATGGGTAGGATAGAAACAGAACCTACGGAAGAGTAAAAACGGTTTTTCATTCTGATAAATTCAAACTCCCCTCATTGTCTTTTTAATAAAGATGATGTAGGGGAATTTCCTGTTTACCCTATTTTGAACAGGATAAAATCAGTTTTTCGACATTTAGATATAATTATTACCCTATTTTTGCCTTAAACAAATACTAATACGATAGATTATGAGTGATCCTAAAGATTGCCTGTATTGCCAGCAAAATGAAACACTGCGCAGTTTAATGATTGAAATAGCTCCGTTAAGTGTTTCCACCGCTTTCCTTTTTAAAGAACAAACCTATCACGGACGTTGCCTGGTTGCCTACAAAGACCATGTAAATGACCTGAATGAGTTAAGCGATGAAGAGCGGAATGCGTTTATGGCCGATGTGGCCTGTGTAACCCGTGCCATGAATAAAGCTTTTACTCCGGTAAAGATTAATTATGGAGCCTATTCAGACAAGCTTTCCCACCTGCATTTTCATCTGGCTCCGAAATATGTCGACGGACCCGACTATGGCGGTACTTTTGTTATGAATCCGGGTAGAGTATATCTTTCGGATGAAGAATATGCAAGCCTTATCGAACAGGTAAAACAATATCTGTAAATAAGTTTTCCAAAAGTCACGAAATATAATTTCAACACGGAGACACGGAGACACGGAGGTTTTTAATCATTGGAAAAGAAAGCCTCTGTGTCTTTATGGTCTTCGGTAGTCCTGTTTCTTGATTGTACAAACAAACTTTAATCTCTTTTTCTTCCTCTTTCTGCTCACTGCTCCGGAAAACTAATAAGTAAAACCAGGGTTTTCAGTATCTTTGCATTCGTCAGGTCGTAAGGTGACAAGCAGGATAAAACTTTTATCTCCTTACCGGAAAAGATATTCCGGGCCGGCAACAACCAATGTTACTTCAGAAATGTTTTTAATTCAATTATGTATGAATAGAAATTGTATGAACCTCAAAACTATGATTGGTATACTGGTAGTATTAATACTGGTCCTGGCCGGAATTTTAATTGTGAAAACTGTTACTTATCCGTTTCTGAAAACGGAAAAACAGTCCAGTCACTCAGCTATAGCAATACCGCTGATTTCAAATGAAGCATTAGAACGTTTTGCCGGAGGAATTCGCATCCCCACTATTAGTGCGGAAGTATATGAAAATACGAACTTTGAACCATTTGACCGCTTTAAAGCCTATCTTCCGGAAGCTTATCCTGCAATTTATGAAGCCATGGATACCCTCACAATTAATACCTATGGATTAGTATTCCATTGGAAAGGAAAGAATGCTTCTAAAAAACCGATCCTTTTCCTGTCCCATTATGATGTGGTTCCGGTAATTGGGTATGAAGATGATAATGAGGAGTATCTTCCGGTAGATATTATCTTCCAGCCGGAAGATACTCCGGCTCCCTCCAGCAGTACTATCCATACGAGTTGGGACTATCCACCTTTTTCAGGTGCAATAGCCAGGGGCAATGTTTATGGTCGAGGTACGCTGGATATGAAATGTATGCTTTTCAGTATCTTGGAGGCCGCAGACGCGTTGCTGGCAGAAGGATTCCAGCCTGAACAGGATATCTGGTTTGCGTTTGGCCACGATGAAGAGGTAGGCGGAAGGCAGGGTGCTCTGCAGATTGCTGCTTACTTTAAAGAACAAAATATAACTTTTGATGCCGTATACGACGAAGGTGGTATTATTGCCGCTCCCGGATCGGCACTGGAAACGATTGACAGGCCTGTGGCCCTGGTAGGACCAAGGTGAAAAAGGCTTTTTAACCCTGCGCCTTACCGTGTACGGCCTGGGAGGACACTCCTCTATGCCTCCTAAAAAAAGCTCTTTGGTATATGCTGCGGAAATTATAGAAAAGCTAAACTCGAACCAGATGCCTGCCCGGATTATTCCGCCCATAGACGCTTTCTTTAAAAATATAGGGGGAGAGATGGGATTTGTATCGCGGATGGCTATTGCAAACCAATGGTTATTGAAGCCACTGCTAATCAAATCGCTCAGTAATTCCCCGGCATCCAATGCATTGATTCGCACCACTACTGCTATTAGTATGGCCAAAGGGAGTGATGCCGCTAATGTATTAACATCGGTGGCGGAAGTAACTGTTAACTTCAGGATCTTACCAGGGAGTTCGGTGGCAGATGTGATCCGGCATGTTGAAGACATTTGTGAAGGTTATCAGGTGGACCTGGTAGTTATTTCCGAACGTGAACCATCAACGCTCTCGCCGGAGGATGTAAGAGCCTTTCAGGTTGTTCGGGAAACTGTGGAAAAAATCTATCCCGAAGCCATTGTTTCTCCCTATATTTCAGTTGTAGGGACCGACTCTTATAAATACCAGATAGTAAGTGATCACATTTATCGCTTTATGCCTCTGTACCTGAATCAGTACGAACAGCATACCATCCATAATGAAAACGAACATATTTCAATTGATAATTATGGAAAGCTGGTGCGGTATTTTAAAGAGATCATGGAAACCTATTAATTGGTTCTAACATTGTAACAGGAATGGTTTAAAAAGAAAAAACTTTGTTCCCCACGAAGGCGGGGACCGCATGAAAGCAGTCCGTATTTTCTGTTTTTAATCCTAAAACAGGCAGTTCTAATGTGATCCCCGCCTTCGTGGGGAACAAAGTTTTTTCTTTAGACCTGAAATTGATACCCTACCTATTCTTTAATTAGCAACAATTAAAAACTAAAATTAATCCCTCCAGTTTATATTTCTTCTTAATTCCATTTAATTTCTGTTAAAGAATCCATACATTAACTGTTAAGAAACTCTCCTGTGTCTGATTCTCTCTTGCGGTTAACTCTCAAAATATGTTTTCTTTTTATAACCTGTCCGACTCTTTTTTCTTGATTTCTATCAATTTATGCAATATTTAAGAAAGAAAATTGCTGAAAGGCCTCTGTTGAACAGGCTTCTCGTATAAACCTTTCCCTTTTTACGTATGTTTTGCAAAAACCGATTAATAATTATCGAATTTGTAGGCAGAAGCTTGATTCCGCCTGGGTTTTTGAGGGCTGATAAGTTTATTTCCGGAGGCAGTTCGGTATACTTTCCGGGTAAACGCGTAAACTAAAAATAAAGGATGTATGGGTACGATATTATATAAACATCAACACGTTGCATGTTTCAACTACGATCATTCGGACAACCCCACGTTTGAATGTCTGGAGGCATCCAAAGAGAATAACTGGGATAAAGACCTTATTGATAATAAAATTATATTTATCCTGGAAGGCAAATTCCATCTGTCCTATGGGCAATGTAAGGAAGAAGACGTAACAGATGGAAAAATGGTTTTGATACCAGGCGGATGTCATTGTTGTATACAGGCAGAAGAAAAGGGACGTTTTATGATATGCCGGTTGCGGGGAAATATACAATTTTGCGATCAGTTCCCATTTGAAAAACTCTGCCGGGATAGTTCTTCTACAGAACCGGATACAATACATTTAACCATTCATCAGCGCCTACAGGCCTATCTGAAGAATTTATCCGATTTCATAGAAGATGGCATGAAATGTATCTACTATTATGAGATCAAACTGAAAGAACTCTTCTTTCTTTTACGTGCTTATTATACCCGCGAGGAATTGCGTGGCTTTTTCCAGCCATTAGTAAGCAACGATATGCAATTTTCCGATTTTGTACTTAAAAATTATCATAAAGTTAAGAATGTAAAAGAATTTGCCGAGTTGGCTAATTATAGCATCTCCGGTTTTGAAAAGAAATTTAAGAAAGTATTCAAAGTATCTGCATATAAATGGATGACAGAGAAAAAAGCCTCACATATCCTGCACGAGATCCATACAGGCAGAAGAAAAGGGACGTTTTATGATATGCCGGTTGCGGGGAAATATACAATTTTGCGATCAGTTCCCATTTGAAAAACTCTGCCGGGATAGTTCTTCTACAGAACCGGATACAATACATTTAACCATTCATCAGCGCCTACAGGCCTATCTGAAGAATTTATCCGATTTCATAGAAGATGGCATGAAATGTATCTACTATTATGAGATCAAACTGAAAGAACTCTTCTTTCTTTTACGTGCTTATTATACCCGCGAGGAATTGCGTGGCTTTTTCCAGCCATTAGTAAGCAACGATATGCAATTTTCCGATTTTGTACTTAAAAATTATCATAAAGTTAAGAATGTAAAAGAATTTGCCGAGTTGGCTAATTATAGCATCTCCGGTTTTGAAAAGAAATTTAAGAAAGTATTCAAAGTATCTGCATATAAATGGATGACAGAGAAAAAAGCCTCACATATCCTGCACGAGATCCATACCAGCCATAAACCATTAAAAGAGATTGGCTGGGATAATGGGTTTTCGTCGCCTGCACAGTTTAATGATTTCTGTAAAATACATTTCGGAATAACCCCCGGCAAACTACGGGAGAAAAAAGAATTTGTATGTAAAACCTGAAAGATTGGCGGAAATTATGTAAACGAGTCGCCTTTTTTATAACAAGCAGGTTAATATTCTCATCTATATTTGTCATATTAACTTTCATAAGGTTGGCTATCATATAAAGAAGCCGGCCCTGGAAGGCGCGTAAGCGACCTCCTATGATATCCTGCTTTTCCCAATGAATACATAAAGACGAGAATGTATATGAATTAAGTATTAATTCTGACATATTTTATTAATAAAAATTCAGAGTAAGATGAAACTAAAATATAAATGTTTAATGATGGCAGGATTGTTCACAGCAGCTTTTACTGCCTGTAGCGATAAGGATGATCCGGTAGATCCGGGTACGGTAACAGAAATTGGTAATCGGGGAGAAGAGACAGTGGTGGAACTGAGGATCTCCCAGAGTGTTCCGGGAACCTATGCCTCTACATCCGATGAAACGGCCACGGCGGATGAATCAAAAATTACTAATCCGCAGGTGCATGTATACGTATTTGATGATGCACAGGTTTTTGAAAAATATGAGGTATTACCTATCACAACAAATGGAACCAGTTCAAATGGAGGCGACCGGTACAGTACCGGCGAAATGACCGTAACCTCGGGTGATAAATATTTTTATGTATTTGCGAATGTGGATAACAACCCAATCGCTACTCCGGCTACCGGATCTACCAGAACTACTTTTGAAAAAAGGGTTTTGAATAAAACGGTAACAGATCTTACGGGCAGCAATAAAGATATGTTCCTGATGGGTACTTTATATGGCCAAAGAACTACATTAACCGGAAATGGCATAACCGGTACACCGGAAACGGTTACTGTTTCGATCGGTAGGCTGGCAGCTAAAGTTGCGTTGGTAGAGAGTACTCCAACTTTAGGAGATGGTATAAACGGTACGTTTGATTTTACCAATGTGCAGTATCGTATGATTAATATCCCTAACCAGATGTACCTGGTAGGACAGTGGTCAAACGGTTTCCGTACGATGGGAAGCCAGGTTGCAACTCCTTATTTTAATGAGGATTTATCAACAACAAGTGCGCAAAGTTCTTATTTTACTGCATCGCCCACAGCATGGACCGCTCCGGCCACTCCGATTTATACATTGGAAAACACCAATGAAGAGCCCCGGAAAGGTACAGCAACAGCTATACAGGTACGCTATAAATATACACCGGCAGCCAGCGAAACCTACGATGTAAATAATCCGGAAACAGCAGGCGCCTCTTTGGTAAATGGTTCTACTTTCTGGATGGCAACCTTTACCGACGGAACAAAACTTATTTATAATGATGATCCGTCGGGCGTTACTCACGCTACACTCGGTGCCGTCCAGGATGCACAGGAGTATACCGATGGATATATCTATTACACTATTTATGTGGCAGATAACTCGGAAACAGCAGCCCAGAGCCTAAAATATGCAGTAATCCGTAACCACTCTTACAGAATTGTGGTAAATACCATTGCCCGTTTGGGTAACAGTACACCGGATGTAACCAACCCAACCGAACCGGTTGAAGTTGAGAATGTGATCGATTTCGATATTATAGTTGATCCATGGTACCTGATTGATCAGGAGGTAGATCTATAAGACGGTTGAATTTCAAGCTATTTTGTAATAAAAGGGCGGCTCCTTGAACAGGTGCTGCCCTTTTCTTGTTAGAACAGAAAATAATAGATGGCATACCTGCCGGCTTTAGAACAGAAAATAATAGATGGCATACCTGCCGGCTGGAATTTTACCTGTTAAATAAGTACTTACAAGATATGAATAGAAAATAAGCATACCAGGCCTTTATATTTTACTGGCTGTTTTCATGTTCGCATGTATCAAAGAAGATCTGGATCATTGTCCGCCAACCACGGGCGAACAGCGTTATATTCTTTTTGAAACCAGAAACACCAAAACAACTTTTAAAGAGGCACTGGATAAGCTTGACCTCTATATGTATGATAAAGATGACAAACTGGTCGAACCGGTAATTAGTTACAGTAGGAGTGAACTGGCTGCATCCGACTATCGTGCCTATCTTCCGGATTGGGTAGAAACGGATTATACGATAGTGGCCGTACTGAACGACAACGAATCTTTTGAGGTGGAAGACACCGGCTCGTTACATACATTCAGAACCTCTATTGTCACAGAAAATACCAATTGGCTTACTACGGAAATAACAGATATATATTTAGGTAACCTCCAGATCCCTACTGTACAAACGAACACCGAAAATCTGGGCACGGTCTACCTCTCCAAACTTACCAATAAATTCTACATTACGGTAAGGCTCAGCGGATTCTCTTTGCCGGCAACACGGTCTATTAATGTACATATCCAGGGAAGTAATAGGAATATAATTCATGGCTGGAAGGCGTTGCCGAACAGCTTACGGTATACATGCCCCATACGGATAACAGGCCGAAAGAATCCATATATGAGTTCTTAATTGACACCCTACGGCTATGGTTTGGCGACGACCTTACCTTAGTCGTGAAACTGGATGAAGAAGGACAGGATACCATAGAGGTAGACCGGATCGGTATCGTGGCATTTCTGGCGGAGGTTACCGATTTGAATGGAAACTACTTATACGATTCTGACGATAAACTCGATCTTGAAGATGAATACTATATCGAGATTGTATTGGATGCAGAACTGAAAATATCTCAGATCATCGTAAACGGATGGTTTGAAATAGGGCAGGATATTGATTTGGATGAAGACTCAGCTGTGGGTTTATAACGATATAAATGAATAGAGTATGAAACGTAATATATATTATTCCTGGCATCCATCTTTTTTATCATATTGACTGCCTGTAACAGCGAACAACGTGACACTCCCGGTGAAACACCCGGAGGCGGAGTAGAAGGAGGAGAGATTTCAGTGATATTAACCCTCGATTTACCCTCGCCGGGTATCCCAACTACCTATGGCATGTCGGAAGATGATGAAAACAGGATCAGTACTGCTGATGTACTGGCATTTAAGCAGGTAGGAGGCGTGGAATATTTCGCCTACCGTGCCCAGGCTACCCTGATTGAAGATACCAATGAAAGTAACCAGAAAAAAATTACGGTTAAATTGCAGGTTAGCGACGACCTGCACCGGTTTGTGGTCCTCGCCAATGCCCACAGTGAGATAGATGCACTGGGCGATATTGCAGTAACAGGCGAAAAAGACGAAGTACTTGCCCGGCTATTCCATACGCATACCGGCTATTGGGATATCAACCAGCCTATTCCTATGTGGGGCGAAAGTAACTTGCTCCCGATAACCGAAACCACCAGCCAGATCTCAGGCCTGTCGCTGTTGCGTATGGTATCCCGGATAGATGTGATTACAGCGGTTCCCCGCGATAGCTTTGAGTTACAGGAATTTATATACATAACCATAGCCTTAACGGACACATGGTTCCTCATCCCGATAACCTGGAGAATACCGAGAAAGTATTCCGGGCTACACTGCCTGAGCAGCTTGCTGTGGCTGCTACTCCCTATGTGTACCAGGCCAGCGATTCAGCCCATATCGGGGGAATATATGCCTATGAAGCTCCAGCCTACAATGTACATGAAGAGGCTACCTGCCTGGTAATCGGCGGCAGTTATAAAGGCGAACCTACTACCTACTACCGGGTTGACTTTATAGATACCGATGGCAACTACCTCGAATTACTTCGGAACCACATTTATACCTTTAAAATCACCGCAGTAGGAGGTGAAGGGTACGAAGATGAAGAAGAGGCTTTTAAATCCAAATCGGTCAATATGACCGTAGAGGTAGTGAAATGGGACCAGGGTGATATGCAGGACTTTGTATTCGACGGACAATATATATTAGGCGTAAGTAAAAGCCTTATCGAGTTTGATAAAGCAGCCAGCCAGGATATCGTGATCGTAACAACCGACTATCCGCAGGGATGGGTTGCCACGGTCGACCAGGTTACCTATCCGTGGCTCAGTATCGTATCACAAAATTTCTCAGGTATCAACCAGAAAGACGATCTGGTAATCGGAGTAATTGAAAATGATACCAACGCCGAGCGTACCGGTTATATTGATGTAACTGCCGGCCGCCTTACCCACTCCCTGAAAGTAGTACAGAGAATTGGCTCATCCGCTTCTTTATCTATTCTGGATGCGAATGATAATACCGTCAGTAATATCGGATTTATTACCTACCTGGGGCAAACCAGTATCACTCCTCAGCTGTTTAAAGTAGTCTGGACACCTGCCACCTCTGACTGCGTCATATCAGAAGTGGTTACAGGACGTACCGGGTTTGATTGTGGAGCAGGAGATAATCCGGCAGCCACGCTTACTATCCAGGGAGGTACTAAAAGCTATACCCTCCAGCCCGATCCTGTACTGGAAGCAGAGCTGGACTTATCGGAAAGTGGCGACCCGTTCTTATTGAAGCAATCCCGCTATACCTTTACGGTAGACAACCTGGAACAACATATTGTAGTAGGCGAACAGGTGGTAGGCGTATTTGCCTATCCGGCGGCAGCTTATCCGATCGATGGTGGCAGTTATTCCTATACCGTAAAATCGAATGTAGCCTAGACTGCCCGGCTGGTAGACGGCGGCATTATAGAAAGCATCACCAATACAAGCGGCGGATCGAATACCGCCGGGGAAGCTTTTCCGTTTACAATGGTTACAACCTCTTCCGGCAAAAGTAATCCGGCAACCGTTATCTATACCTTCACGGTAGATGGAGTGAATGTGGAAGTGCCGGTATATATCCATGGAAAAGACTTTCTGCAGGTAGGCGAAGCCAATAGTTATATTATTAATCCGGGTGGCGATGGAATCAGTATTCCGGTAGGTCAGGCCAATAAAGGGTTAACTACCCAGATTGCTTCAGGGCAGGTATTGACTCCGGAACTAATCTGGACCGACCATGCTGCGGGGTTGGCTGCTTCGGGAGCGGTAAGCAGTGTAAGTGTGGATGGTACAGGCCCTGAGGCTTTACTGAAGGTAGCGCCGGGAACTGCTGAAGGAAACGCTGTGGTAGCAGTAAAAAGTTCGGACGGAACCATTCTGTAGAGCTGGCATATCTGGGTAACAGATTATAATCCGGACACCGATAATAAAACGATCAGTTCGGGATGGGTCTATATGGATCGTAACCTGGGGGCGCTCAGCAGTACGCCGGGTAACGGCCTGGCACTAGGTTTGATGTATCAATGGGGTAGGAAAGACCCGTATCCGGGATTAAATAATCCGCCTGCAACAACCGTTACTCCTATTTATAATGCTGTAGGTGGTTCTGTACAGGTTACATTAACAGAAGTACCGGCTGATGTGGAAACCAATTTGTTCAATGCCATAGAAAACCCGGTTACTTTCTATATGGGGGGGGTTCATCTTCATATGCAGACTGGTATGCGCGGGATGCAAATAAAAGGAATGATGAATTGTGGGGATTATACAATTATGTAGTCGACATAGGTAAAACAGCTTACGATCCTTGCCCGTATGGCTGGCGTGTGCCTACGGTTAGCAGTAGTAGCAGCCCGTGGTGGGGTGCTTCCGGCTGGCAATATAATAGCAGTTTTATTGGCGTAGATCATACTACCTATGGCTATTGGCCTATGACAGGATACCGGCATGGAGAAACCGGCGCGATAGGTGGCATGGATAGTAGTACCCAGCTTGGAATTTACTGGCATGCCTGGAGTAACCAGAGTGTGGCAACAGGATTAGGGTTTACCCAGTCGGGTACTTCTATTAACGCAGATACCGGTGGATCTTACTATCGTGCAAGAGGAGCAGCAGTAAGATGTATGAAATATACCGAGTAAAAAGTTATTTACATAAATCATAAGCTAAAAGTGAAGGAACTGGCTCTAAGCTCCTTCACTTTTAGCTTGAATACAAATAATAGATTGATATTCCCCGCGTAGGCGGGGATCGCACGAAAACTATCTGTCTCAGTTACACGAAAACTATCTGTCTCAGTTATAAAAATAGAAAATTTAGCCTGTTCGAATGCGATCCCCGCCTACGCGGGGAATAAGAATGGGAATATTCTTCTTACTTATTTTCTCGTTTACGTATGAGGGAAAGAACAGTTCCTCTGCTTTCCTTTTATCAAGTAAAACCTCTTTTCTTAAAATCCTAATCCCAATTCAAACATAAACCGGAAACTATCCGTCGATCCGAACCACGAATATTTCGTCGTAATTTTATTGATGAGCGTAAGCCATAAACCACCCCCATAAGAAGAGTGCCATTTGTGGGAATCTTCGCCCGGATACCATACCTGTCCGTAATCTACCCCTCCGAATATACCATATTTCAAAGGAATGATGGGATTTTTCAGGGTACCCATATTCAAACGTAAGTCAGAGAACTGGTAAAACGCCTGTTTACCGATAAAGCGGCTTTCGCGGAATCCGTGCAACTCGGTAGATGCCGCATGGTAGAAATCGTATTTATCGGTATACAATACTTTACCGGTAGCTTTGGTTACCCACGAGAATTTCTTTGTAAAATCCACTTCCAGCGTAAGGGATGCCTGTGTATAAGGAAAATTCCGTTTCACATCTCCCAGGTTTACATTCCATCCGCCGGCTATAAAGGTCTCTATACGCGATAGGAATGAAGGGATCTCCTGCCGGAAGCGGTAACTAATTCCTAGGTCGGCAAAGAAATTCATATCGAAAATATCATTATCCTTATCGTATACCTGTGCGATATAACGGCTTTCTTTATACTTTACTTTATAACTTTCCAGGATCAGGTAAAGGATCAGTTGCTGGTTTTTCTTTATATCCAGGTGGAAAGAGGGATATCCAGGTGGAAAGAGGGCGAGATGGAATATTTACGGATATTTACCTGGTTGTAATTGTTCTTTTCATCTTTGAAGCCATCCGTATCATTCCCAAAACCAAAAAAGTTGGAGAAATATTGTGGGGTTCCGATAAACGCTTCGAGGTAAAAGCTTTTCCGCGGATCATATCCCGGAAAGATCCCCTGGTATTCAAACCCCTGTAAATAGTTATAACCAATCCGGTGGCGGTAGGTAAACGGGCTTCGTTTGAATCCGTACAACGTATAAGTTGCATAACTCCCCAGG
Source organism: Tannerellaceae bacterium (assembly GCA_021204405.1). Taxonomy (GTDB): domain Bacteria; phylum Bacteroidota; class Bacteroidia; order Bacteroidales; family Tannerellaceae; genus JAJPZJ01. The sequence goes on from JAJPZJ010000140.1 coordinate 31,040, forward strand.
CTTATCCCTTTATCAGAATCGTATACACCTCATGGAGTAAAAGAGAAGTTGCTGTATCTTGTCTTTTCATAATCGTAATGGTGTATATTTTCACTGTCGGATAATACTTTCTTTACTTTACCGGTCTCTTTCAGCTTTTCCTTTTCGTCCGGGTAGGCATATAACCGTATATTTTTCCCGTTGCTTACCTCATAGGTGTTATCTCCTTTACCGGATATCAGGTAAATAGGCGTTTTTTTATTTTGCTTGCCGGATACCACAAACCGGTCGTTCCCTTCCAGCCCATACAACCAGATCTCCTTTGTTTGCTTATGTGCATACGTTTTATTTAAAAAAAGCTGTGTCGGAAGCGTTGTTATAAATCCGGATAGAAAGGCTGTCGGGATGGCTTCGGTCAATCTCGATCCGGTTACTCTGGTTACTGCCTGTCAATACCGGGTATTGTTGTAAGATCGCATAGTATTTGCCGGCCAGCTCTTCCAGTTGATCCCTGCGTTGCTTCAGGGAAGCTTTCATATGGTCGATCTCATTACCCTGTATTTCCGCAGGTAGTTCACCGAACGCCTCTTCGATCACTGCATCCGTAAGCTGTGCCTGCAGGTAACGTGCCTGTGCTAACCAATCGGCTTCCCGGCTGTTGGCCGTTAAAGCCACATCCAAAGGAAATCCCAGGGTATTGAATTTCTTAACCTTTTTGTATGTACCGTTATAATCCTGTATAAACCCGAGGGTGAGGATATTCAATAACTGTTTGAATATTACCCCATCCACCTTGGTAAATGCATGGTTTCTGTCGATTACCCAGGGATCATATAGCAGGCTGTCTTTATGTTCTGGTATCCAGTTCCAGTTTTCCGGTATTTTATTCCAGTCGCCAACCAGGATATCAAATAACCGCTCCCGGATATATAACTCTTCATTTACTTTCGCCTGCCTGTCTTTCAACAGCGTGTCTATGAACTCCTGGGTGATAAGGATCTGGTCCTGTATATTTATATCCGGGATATCGCTGATATTTACCAGCTTGTCCTGTATACGGCTGCCATTGGCAATGGTGTCGAGTGTAGAGTTGGCCGGGATATAGAAGATACGGGAATTATTGGCACTTAATCCTGCCTCTCTGGCTAATTCGTCGGCTACATAGAAGGTATATGGATTGATAACGGTATAGGCATCTGCAATAAAAGCATCTGTATAAGTTCCCCGGAAATCATTCTTATTATACATAGACTGGAAAAAGTCAGATTCCAGGAAGGTGGTCGATCCTCCGATAGGTCTTAACAAATACATATTATTAGCAGGATCGGTTAACAGCAATCCGTGGAACTTTTTAGCCTGTTCCAATACTATCAGCCCTCCCCGGATGGAATCCAGCGGAGCTACCGGTACATGGATTGGGATACAATACAGGTTGCGGTAGTGCCTGCCCCACAGTTTATTATAAATTTTACTTTTCTTCCCCACATTCACCTCCGGATATACGGAACATGCCGTATATCCGGAGGTGAATGTGGGGACAGAGTCTTTATCAACAGACGCTGTTTCCTGTGATATGTTGCATAGGGCAGTGGTGGGCCATAGCCATGCAGCAGCCAGTAAAATGGGTACTAAGTATTTCATTACTGGTCAGTTGTTTTTTACCCATACGGCAAGCTTGCCTCCATGTACCAGAAATTTACCATTCCCGTTTGCATCAATCTGCACGGTTTTATCAGGGATATTTCCCGTAATCTCCTGCCATACTTCACCCGTATATTGTGTGCCTACATTCATCACTTTATCTCCGTTTTCTCCGTTAGAAAGAAGTACGGCCAGGCCTGAACCGGGATGTGCTTCATCTCCCTGGCGTACAAACCCACAGGTATTGGGATGGTCAAATAATTGACCTGTTCGCCGAAAGCATATTTTTCCGTGCATCCATCAGGATATCTATAATCACTTTATGTGGAGAGGGTTTCCCTTTTATCCCATAATAATCTCCGTAAAACACGCAGGGATACCCATCTTTCATCAGTAATATTAATCCGTACGCTAATGGTTTAAACCAATCCTATACCTGCGATTGTAAAGAACTACCCCATTGCGAGTCGTGGTTGTCTACAAAAGTAACCGACAGCTCCGGGTGGTGGGCAGCCAGTGCGTCGGAAAGTAGTTTGGTCAGGTCGTAGTTCCGGCCTTGCTGCGAAGCCTGGAACATATTGTAATGTAGGGGAACATCAAACAGGTCTACCTGGTATTGTACCGCCTTGAGGTATTCATTGAGCGAATTAATATCCTTTTTCCAGTATTCGCCTACGGCATAATACTGGTCACCGCGTCGCGCCCTTACCGCCTGTAGGAATTCTTTTATAAACTGGTCGTTAATATGCTTGATAGCATCCAGCCGTACGCCATCCAGGCTGAGTTCGTCGGCTACCCAGGCACCCCATTTTTCATTTCCTCCACCACTTCCGGATTATCAAAATCGATATCGGCAAACATCAGGTAGTCGTAGTTGCCGTTTTCGCTGTCTACGCCGTCGCTCCAGGCTTTGCCTTCACCCATGATCTTAAAGATAGCTTTCTCTTTGGTACGGTTATCATAATCGGTGCCCGAGAAATGATACCAGTGCCATTTAAAATCCGAATATTTATTTGGCGGCCTTTGAACTCAAACCCGATCCAGCCCTCTATCTCATATTCATCACTGATAAATTTGTTCCGCTGGTTGGGGTCTACTTTCCTTACTTTAAATTCTCCGTATAATCGGCTCCGGCCTTATGGTTCATTACCGTATCAAAATAGACACTGATCTGGTATTTATGGCATTCCTGTATTGCCTCGATCAGCTCCTGTTTGGTACCATATTTAGTACGTACCGTACCCTTTTGTTTAAATTCACCCAGGTCGTACAGGTCGTAAATCCCATAGCCCACATCATTGGAGCTTGTTCCTTTACAACCGGAGGGGATCCATACGGATGTAACACCCACCTCACTTAAATGTAATGCATCTTCTTTCAATTTAACCCATAAGTTTCCGGCATTCGGCAGATGCCACTCGAAGTATTGCATCATTATTCCGTTCTTCATATGTAAATTATTTATAGTTTATTCAGATAACATCCGGTAAGAATAACTTGTTTCAGGGCTTGCCAACCATCCGGGCAGGATCTACCCATTGTTCAAACTCTTCCACACTTACATAACCCGATTCTACGGCAGCTTCCTTCAATGTTTTATGCTCCCGGTAAGCCTTCTGTGCGATAGCTGCGGCCTTGTAATAACCGATATAGGGGTTCAGGGCTGTAACCAGCATCAGGGAGTTGTCCACATGTTTACGAATATTCTCATACACAGGTTCAATACCTGTTGCGCACCGGTCGTTAAAGCTTACATATCCTTCCCCAATCAGGCGTGCGCTTTGCAGGAAGTTGGCAATAATCACCGGTTTGAATACATTCAGTTCAAATTGGCCGTTTGATCCTCCAACCGAGATGGCCACATCATTCCCCATTACCTGGGCCGCGATCATCGTTAACGCTTCGCATTGGGTGGGGTTTACTTTGCCCGGCATAATAGATGAACCCGGTTCATTTTCCGGGATATGGATCTCGCCGATACCGGCCCGTGGCCCGGAGCTAAGCATCCGGATATCATTTGCAATTTTCATCAGGCTTACAGCCACTGCTTTTAAGGCGCCGTGGGCCTCTACCAAAGCATCGTGCGTAGCCAGTGCCTCAAATTTGTTCGGAGCGGTGCGGAAAGGGAGCCCTGTTTTGCGGGCAATAATCCCGGCTACGATTTCGGCATAATTCTTAGGGGTATTGATTCCCGTACCTACTGCTGTACCACCCAGTGCCAGTTCTGCCAGATGCGGCAGGGTACGTTCGATGGCTTCAATTCCATACGCCAGTTGGGCGGCATACCCGCTCAGCTCCTGCCCGAGGGTTAACGGAGTGGCATCCATAAAATGCGTACGTCCGATCTTTACTACATTTTTATAGGTAATACTTTTTTCCAACAAAGTATCATATAACTTACGCAGGCCGGGGATGGTTACCTCCACCAGTATTTTATAGGCGGCTATATGCATGGCGGTAGGGAAGGTATCGTTAGACGACTGCGATTTGTTTACATCATCGTTGGGTTGTAATACCTTTTCCGTGTCAGTAAGTTTTCCACCGTTTAAGATATGGCCCCGGTTGGCAATCACCTCGTTTACATTCATATTGGTTTGCGTACCGCTTCCGGTCTGCCAGACTACGAGGGGAAACTCTTCGTCCAGCTTTCCGGCCAGTATCTCATCGCATACCTTCCCGATCAGTTCGCATTTTTCATTACTTAGTACGCCTGCCTCACGGTTGGCCAGGGCAGCTCCCTTTTTCAGGTAAGCAAAGGCACGGATCACTTCGTAAGGCATCCGGCTGGTAGTGCGGGCGATAGGGAAGTTGTCAATACTCCGTTGGGTTTGTGCACCATAATAGGCGTTCAGCGGAACTTTTACTTCGCCCATCGTATCTTTCTCAATCCTGTATTCCATAGCAGTAATTTATAGATAGATATTAAAACCAATTCTTCTTCTTCATATAATACCAGCTTCCCCCGGCAGTAGTCAGTATGATAAGCCAGCTTATCGGATAACCATATTTTAAAGACAGTTCCGGCATATAGTGGAAATTCATACCCCATAAGCCCACCAGGAACGTGATCGGGATAAAGAGGGTGGAAACCACCGTTAGCCGTTGCATGATAAAGTTAGCCCGCAGGTCGTTGTTTGAGGCATAGAGGTCTACCAGCGAAGTTAACAGTTCGGTACTGTTGCAGGAGGTCTGTATAATGTATTCCAACTGGTCGGACAGGTCGTCGAATATCGGTACCAACTTCTCATCTATAATATGGGTGGTTGGTTTTACCAATTTGTGGAACTCCTTCTTCAACGGCTCCGTATTTTTCCGGATAATCATATGGGCATGCCTGCATCCCTGTAATTTACGGCCTACACTTTTATAATTATACTGGCGGTTCAGGAGGGTATCTTCCATTTTCTCCAGCATTTTTTCTACTTTCACTGCCGAATCGATCAGGTCGGCAATCACCGAATTCAGCAGGAAGGCCAGTAACAACCCGCTCTGCTGTCCGCGGATATTCATTACATTTCCTTCAATAGCATCGGCCTCATGTTCAAAAAGCTGTCCGTAGGTTTCGGTAAATGAAATGATGGTATTGCCTGTAGCCACCAGGCATACATGTTCGGAGAAGATCTGGCGGCTCGACTGGAAGGTACAGTTATTTAATATAATTAAGATATGGCTGCCGTTGTTATCTATTTTAACTACATGGGCCGGAGTTAAGATCTCGCGGGCATCCTGATTCTGGAACCCCATCTCTTCAAGCAGCCGTGTGATGGTAGGGGCATCCATCAATCCTTCTACTTTAAACCAGTTAATACAATTTTAAACCAGTTAATACAATCCGGTTTTATAAGTGCCCTGAACGAATCGGTATCCGGTGGTACATCGGCTGCATATACCCCCTGGTTGTTAAAGCTGGTTAAGCGGATGGTAGTAGGTACCGGATGATTCCCGGAATACTCGTACACATCAGCAAAATGCCGGTTTTGATTCATCTTTTGTTCGGACATCTCTGTCATATACTGCTTTTTATATTACACTTAGTATGTAGTTGCTATGCGGATACAGATAAAATAATGTGTCTTTATAGTCCAACAAACTACCCTTCTATATTGTTTTTATCTGATTATTAAACGCACATACCATTGTTAAAAATTATCCTATGGAGTTAGCTTACTCATTTGCTATTCTGATCATTATTGCTACAGTGTTTTACTATATCAATAACCGGTTCCTTAAATTCCCACTACCATCGGGATTATGGTTATTACGATGGTGTTCTCGCTGTTGCTGCTGGTGATCGGGACGTTTGAAACCGGGCCGTTAAAAGATATCTATGCAGTACTGAACCATATCGATTTTACCAAGCTCCTCATGGGGGGGTATGTTATACTTTTTATTGTTTGCCGGAGCTATCCAGATTAAACTCAGTGACCTGAAAGAGGAGAAGCTACCGGTTATCGTATTCTCTTCTTTAAGTGTGGTGATTTCTACCTTTGCAGTTGGGTTTGGGTTGTATTATATCCTGCTTTGGCTCTCTTCACTGACAGGCATCCACATGCAGATCCCGCTTATTTATTGCCTGTTATTCGGGTCGCTTATCTCACCTACCGACCCGGTTGCCGTATTAGGTATCCTTAAAAATGCCCATGTGGCCAAGTCGCTGGAGATGAAGATTACCGGCGAATCCCTTTTTAATGATGGGGTAGCGGTTATCACCTTTTCCCTTTTATTCAGTATTGCCCAGGGCACCGAAAAGGTGGCGGATATTACAGCTCTTTCCCTTTCGTAGTTATTGGTGAAAGAGGTAGTCGGAGCTATTCTGGTTGGACTAGCGTTAGGATATGTTGCTTTTTACGCCATGAAAACAGCGTTCGACTATAAACTTTCTATCCTGATTACCCTTTCGGTAGTTATCTGTGGCTATATGGCTTCCCAGTTGATGGATATCTCAGGACCACTCACGATGGTGTCTGCCGGATTGGTAATCGGAAATACAGGAAGGGAGTTTTCGCAGAAAAACCATTTGGATATGTCGTATATGAAAATCTTCTGGGAGTTGATGGATGAGATACTAAATGCTGTCTTGTTTTTATTGATTGGCTTTGAAGTATTACTGATACCTGATATCCGTTCCTATTGGATACCCGGATTTATTGCAGTTGTAATCGTATTGTTATCACGCTATATATCCATCAAGATACCCACACTTATAATTCCTTTCAAAGAAAATTTACCCGGGCCACTTTCCTGATCCTGGTATGGGGTGGCTTGCGGGGTGGCGTCTCGATCGCCCTGGCTTTGTCGATCGGCAATTCTCCCTACCGGCCGGTAATTATTGCCTGTACTTACATTGTAGTTGTATTTTCCATAGTGGTACAAGGGCTTACCGTAGGCAAGCTGGCTCAGAAACTGGGGGCTTCGGGGTAAAGGAAGAGCTAAGTTATTTGAATACCGGGTATCTGTTATGGGGTTAACGGATAGGGTTTACTTTTTCTCTCATAGTAATTTTTTTGTTTTTTATCCTTCACCAGTCACAGAGGGTAG
>JAJPZJ010000094.1 GCA_021204405.1 Tannerellaceae bacterium
GTTCCCGTTAATAAACTGATTTTCTCTTCCAATGATAGTTTACTCATTAATTCATCTACCTGTTCGCGGATGTCTGAATTGATATGTGCTGCTTCCATTTGCGATATTCCTTTTAGATAGTTAAAACCAGATATGCATATGATAATTCCAAGCATTTTATATTTATTCATTTTATTGTCTTCTTTACCAACCGGAACTGAATAATTCCATGATAGGAGCTACTATCCTATATAGAACGTTTATAATACATTGGTAACAGGTTAGTTACCTTTATTAAAACACTGCTTATTTAAGAAAGTTCACCTGAATTACACGAACATCTTTTCCGCATAGCTTGTTTCACCTAAAGTCAAAACGGACCAGAAGCAAAGGAAATGAAATATATACTTTTTTGTATGTTACTATTTAAGTCATGTATCGGAATGCAATTCATGTATCGGAATGCAATCGCAAGCACCGGCTGAACAGGTAACCCGGCTTATCAGTGAAATGGATTTACTGGAGCTGAACCGGGTTTATCCCCAGGTAAAAGGAGAATTACCTCCTATGCTGGATGCCCTTTCCGTTGCATTGCTGGACGACGCTTTCGGCAGGCATGAAGCAGCCTGCCATTCCCTGAATGATGTACTTGATAATTATCAGGAGGAATTAGGTTTTGATAATATGGCTAACCTAGTACTCCTCTGGTGGAATAACCTGGCTGCCCTTAACCGGTATGAAGAGGCAGCCGGATTAATGCAGCGGGTGGTTGTGCAGTTGGATGCTATGGGGATTCCGCAGGAAGAATTACAACCCTTTTACATTTATTATGCCTATGCCGAAGCCATGAAAGGGGCACCACCCTGTGAAGTGATAAAGCCCCGGGAAGAAAGTATAGTGCCGGTAACGATTCAGGCACCTCCTTCTGAGGTGATCCGGACAGATGGTAAATTACTATTTATTCCTGTCACTTTACATGGACAGGAAGTACCCTTTATCTTTGATACAGGTTGTACCACCACCTTTATTTCAGAACGGATGGCCAGCCTGTTAGGGATACCTGTTATTGCCGATTCGGTATTAATGGGAGGCAGTAGTGGTTATAACCTGGCCCGGATCGGCTTGTTAGACCAACTGCAGGTAGGCGGTATTACAATCAAAAACCTGCCTGTAACCATTCCTTATGCCACTGCCAGCGATTATCTGTATAGGGTAGATGCTGTACTGGGACGTGATTTTATGGAAGCCGTAGGTGAATTGCAGCTCTATCTCAATCGCCGGCAGGTTGTTTTTCCCATCCGGGAAACACCTATGCCTGCCGGAGGTCATAACCTGATGATCTCGAAAGGACAACCCTTTATCGAAGGTTATTTTAAGGATGAACGCCTCCTGTTTCATTTTGATACAGGCAATACCGGTGTAGATCTTTCTCCTTCTTTTATGCAGAAACATTATAGCTGGCTGGAACAGGCCGGAACGAAGGATACCATCTCCATAGGAGGGATCGGCGGAATAAAGAAGAATATTCCGGTAATTATATTACCCGATTTCCCGGTAAATATAGACAACCATCCGGTTAATCTGCACAATGTAACTGCCTTTTCCCGCGACTTCTCCTTTAAACATGGCAAAGAAGATGGATCATTGGGGATGGAACTCCTCCGTGCCATGGATAAAGTTACCATTAACCTGAAGCAGATGTTTATCTCGTTAACGCCCTCCGGGACGGCCGGGGCTAACACCGCCTCCGCCACCTATCCCGCCGGAGAAGTTACCGGCAGTAGTAACCAGTGAACTGGTGGTAAAGGTAGCCAGTTGTGAACCACCGTTATAACTGGCACCGGAATAAAGTCCGTAGAAATCGTTGCCGCCTGTTACCGTTCCGCCACTATAGATTGTATAGGTTGTATTTCCGGTAAGTGCAGGTGAACTAAACAATACGGTCATAGCAGACAGGGTACGGGGTATCATAAAGGTGAGTACATCTTCCCCAGCTGCCGATTCAATATGGAATAAGGTATTTTGTGTACCACTTCCCCCGTATATCAGTGAATATTGCGTACATGCGTTTGAAGTAGGCGTACCGGTTGAGCCTCCGATACCTACCAGGGTACCACCGGTAATAGAGAAGGTATTATTATCGCAGTCGAAGCCATCCTCAGGAGAAGAGGTTCCAATAGCAATTACTGTGCCCCCGGTTACGGTAAGCGTCCTGTTGGAGTCGACCCCATCATTGTTGGAACTATAGCAATAAATACTTCCTCCATTAATGACAATAGCATCTGAAGCATTCAGGCAATCATCGTATGCTTCTACAATAATGTAGCCGCTATGGATAGTCAGCGTTTTTTTACTTTCAATCCCTTCCGATTTGGTGCGGGAGGTTTTGATCCGGATATCAGCATCCGTAATTGTCAGGTTGCCCCGCGCTTTGATGGCATTGGCCGATGTGCCGGTAGTGGTAATATGGAATGTTCCCCCGTTAATACCCATATAAGGATTGATGGAGTTGTTTCCATCGTTATAAGAAGCTATAATCCCGTCGTCGCCACTATCAATTGTAATGTTGCCGCCATTAATCAGGATATACCCTTTTTCGCACTCAATCCCATCAGTTCCGGCTTTGATCGTAAGCGTACCTCCGTCTATTACCACAGCATCATTGGCATGGAGGCCATCGGATACCGTCCCTGTTACCTGGATGTCTCCTTCATACATACGGATGTAATCATCGCTACAGATCGCATGTTTATTATGGCTGTGTACTATAAGGGTTCCGTTACCATAAAACAGCAACTGCCCTTCACTGAAAAAGGTCGCTTTCATATCTTCGCCACTGGTGGTTTGGTAGGTGGAACCATCCGTTAGCTTATTGGTAGTACCCTCGTTTACCACAACAAAAACCCTTTTTCCCGACTGGATATTGATGGCAGCTCCGGTAGGATTCGTAATATCCACGCCATCCAGTGTAAGTTGTAGTTTGTAGTCACTGTATATTTTTACGGAGCCGTCGGTAGTAGTGCCCGATATCACGTATGCTATCTCTTTAGCTGTCGACCGGATCGTTACATGTCCTCCACTGGCACTTATCGATACGCCTTCCGCTTCTACCGGGTTATCAATTTCAACTGTATTTCCCAGCCGGATGGTTACTACATTAGAAAAGGTTGAGTTGGTAATATCATCCCCTTCATCGTCGGGTACTGATTTTACCTCTTCTCCTGTATCCGATAAGAGATCGTCTTTCGAACATCCTCCTGCATAGGCCAGGAAAAAAACCGAAAAGAGCAGGATAAGTATTCCATTCAAAGCGAACCTTTGTGTCATAATCCAAAAGATTTAAAGTGGCAACATTTAACTGAATCCCGATAAATATAGAAGCATTCCTTTCTATACTAAAAAATAATCTATTAAAGGAGTTCTTTTTTCAACCAAAACTGGAAGAACATTTAGTAAAATATTTCTTTCTGTTGTAATATAAATGCAACATGTATGTAATCTCTGTCGAACCGTTAATTTGCTTTTTCATGGAATATTCCACCCTATTCATTGATAAATTTTCCCCTGTACATATTGTATCTTTATTTTTGAATGAACTAAATTATAACTGGAACAGAATTGATGCAAATAAAAGTTATCCGGAAAATCTTGTTGTCGTTCCCGGCTATTTCGCTCAAAGAGATGGAAGGGGTCTGGTTAATGAACCGGATGGATACCAAATATACTACTACGGTTGAAAAGCTGGTGGAACTGCTGGGTTGTTTCAAAGGGGAATATTTCGTACAGGAGGTGGATGGCGTACGGAGCTGCCTGTATCAAACCCTTTACTTCGATACCCACACGATGGATATGTACCTGGCGCATCAGAACGGGCGTAAAAACAGGGAGAAGATCCGTATCCGTTCCTATGTGGATTCCAACCTCTCTTTCCTGGAAATTAAAGATAAGAATAATAAAGGCCGCACCTGTAAAACCCGGATTCCTTTTAATGGAAGATGTCTGCACCCGGATGGTAAAGCTACACCTTTTATTAACCGGTACGGACGGTATAATCCGGCTGAACTTGAACCCCATATTGAAAACCGGTTTTACAGGATCACGCTGGTAAACCAGGCTAAAACCGAACGGCTTACGATTGATACCAACATTTGTTTCCGTAACCTACAGACAGGTCTTACCGAAAATATCGACGAATTGGTGATCATCGAATTAAAACAGGACGGTAATTGCCTGTCGCCGGCTAAAAAATACCTGCGCCAATTGGGGATACATCCGGTAAGTATCAGCAAGTATTGCCTGGGAACTATGCTTACTAACCATACCGTCAAACAAAACCGGTTTAAAAGCAAATTGATAAAGATTAATAAAATAATAAACCATTCCTATGGACACGCTTATTGATACTGCCGAAGAGGCTCTTTTATTGAGTACACCTGTGATGGATGCAGAAGGTATTATGCAATTACTGTTACGGTTCCTGTTCAACTTTCTGGTAGTGGGAGTGATCATTCATTTCTTTTACTATCCTAAAAGTAGGCGGCGCGACTATTACTTTACCTTCTCACTGGTATGTGTATGTGTGTTTTTCCTGATCATGCTGATGGGCAGTGTTAAGCTGAAGATTGGTTTTGCACTGGGTATTTTTGCGATCTTCGGCATTATCCGTTACCGTACGGAGTCGGTACCTATCCGGGAGATGACCTATTTGTTTATGATTATCTCTATCTCGGTGATTAATGCCCTTTCCGTACAGATCAGTTTTGCCGAACTGTTTGTAACCAACGCTATCTTTATACTGGTAACCTGGATACTGGAGAGCGAAAAATGGCTCAAATACACCTCCTGCAAACTGATCTTATATGATAAGATAGAACTTATTACGCCCGATAAATATGAAGAGCTGATGGCCGACCTTATCCGCCGTACAGGATTACCCATCTGCAAAATTGAAGTAGGGCATATTGACTTCCTGCGCGATGCCGCCTATATAAAGGTATATTATGATGCAGACGGACAAGAGACAAACAGCATTGATACACTCACTCGTTTACCACGGGAAGGAGAGTAAATCTTATTAAACTATATGAAACACGCTTCATTTTTTATCCTTGCAGGTTTGTTGTTTGTATGGCCTTTTACCGGGTCGGCACAAAACGATTTTGGTACTGCCACCCGTGTGGAGATAACCAAAAAACTCCTTCCCGGACTGAATATTTTGCTGGAAGAAGAGTTTCGCTCGCGTGACAACCTGGGTGAGGCCGACCGTTTCTCTACCACCCTCCAACTCAGCTACCGGGTAAACCGTTACCTGAAAGCCGGAGGAGCCTATAACCTGATTAATTATAACCATCCAAAGCGCGACTGGGAAGTACGGCACCGCTATTACTTTTTTGCAACCGGCAGTTACCGTTTTGACCGTTTTACCGTATCTTTACGCGAACGTTTCCAGAGTACCTACTGGGTAGGAGTGGATGCAACCAGCAAACGGGCTAACCCGAAATTATATCTTCGCAGCCGTTTGCAACTGGAATATAATATCAGGAAGTCGCCTTTTGAACCGTATGCCTCCATCGAGTGCTATAATACATTGAACGATCCGCAGGGGAATACAATGAATAAACTGCGGTATACGGCCGGCACCGGTTATAGGATTAATAAGCGGAACGCATTGCAATTATATTACCGGTATATTAATTTTACCGACGATGATGATAGTTCGGACAAGCATATGCTGGGAATCGGATATGCATTTAAATTTTAAAACAGTTCACATGATACAACAACTAAGCGGACAGCGACTTTTGGAGAACCTGGTATATGCCATTATCTGGTTGGTTATTTTTGCGGCTCCTGTAATCGATTTTAAATATAACAGTGAGATTGAACTGGAATGGGTAGATGTATTGTGTTCCTGGAAGATTATTTTACCTTTCTTCCTCCTATTCCTGGTTAATAATTTTGTATTGTTACCCTATTTATTATTGCGGGAAAAGACCTGGTACTATCTGGTAACCATCCTGATTGCAGTAGCCGGAGCCTTTTTGTTATTGCCAACACCTCAACAGGCCATGAATGCTATGGCTGCCCGTAAAGGAATACAACCCAAGCATGAAAATATAGGTAAAACACCTCCTTTCGGTCCACGACAGGGACTGCCGGAGAAGCCTTTTTTGGAAGGAAACGACCAGGAAGAAATAGGAGAGTGGGGACGGGGACCCGGACCAGGTAAAGGCGACCGGCAACCGAAGTTTTCACCCCAGGATCCTAAGCATCTGAATCCACCGTTCTGGTGGATGCCGTTTTTCTTCTGTCCTTATACCCTGTTCCTGATGACGGTACTATTGATCGTAAGTATTAATATTGCCATTAAGCTCCTGTTTAAATCGCTCCGCGACGAGCAACGGATGAAGGAGCTTGAAAAACAGACCCTGAGATCGGAACTGGAATACCTTAAACACCAGATCAACCCGCATTTCTTTATGAATACGCTCAATAATATCCATGCACTGATTGATATTGATACCGAGAAAGCTAAATCAACCGTATTGGAGCTTTCGAAAATGATGCGTTATGTACTGCATGAATCTTCCCAGCCGGTAGTTTCCCTGGAAAAGGAAATTAATTTTCTTGAAAATTATATCCAGTTGATGAAGATACGGTACACCGATAATATTGATATCCGTGTGAGCCTGCCATCTGATATACCATCGGTTTCTATTCCGCCGTTGTTATTTATCTCGTTTATAGAGAATGCTTTTAAACATGGCATCAGCTACTGGCAGAAATCATTTATCCGGATAACTTTGGAGATTAAAGATGACCAGCTCCATTGCCTGGTGATTAATAGTAGTTTTGATAATGTGGACGAGCAACATCAGGGTATTGGCCTCGAAAATGTACGCAAAAGGCTTAACCTCCTTTATAACGATAACTATACACTGGATATCAAAAGTGATGAAAATGAATACCATGTATTACTTATAATCCCTATCTACCCATGATCAGATGTTTAGCGATTGACGATGAACCGTTGGCTCTTCAGCAGATTACTGCCTATATCGAAAAGGTTCCTTTCCTTAGCCTGGTAAAGGCTTGCTATAGTAGTTTTGAGGCATTGGAGACAGTAGCTTCCGAATCGGTCGACCTTATATTTGCCGATATCAATATGCCCGACCTGAACGGGATGGACTTCGTCCGGTCGTTGTCCACCAAATCCATGGTTATATTTACAACTGCCTATTCCGAATATGCAGTCGAAGGCTTCAAAGTGGATGCACTCGATTACCTGCTCAAACCATTTGGCTATAATGATTTCCTGAAAGCTGTCAATAAGGCTCTCCGACAGTATGAGCTTATCCATAAACAGGTAGGAACAGGAGCTTCCAAAGAGGTTTCTGGGCCGGTTAACTCTGCTGTACTCAAATACGACGATCTTTTTATTAAGGCAGACTATAAGATGATCCGGATCAATATCAACTCCATCCTTTATATAGAAAGCCAGAGTGAGTATGTACGTATCTTTACGGAAGCCGAAAAACCGGTCATGACCCTGCTAAGTATGAAAATGTTGGAAGAAAAACTACCACCGGACAAGTTTATGCGTATACACCGTTCCTATATTGTGAACCTGCAGAAAATCTCATCGATTGCCCATAACCGGATCATCTTTGCCGAAGAGATCTATATCCCGATCGGTAACCAGTATAAAGAGAAATTTTCTGCGTATGTAAGTAAATTCTTTTTAGGAAAGAGTAAGTAAATTCTTTTTAGGAAAGACATAACCGTAACATCCCGGAATTTATCCTTATCTTTGCAGCCGGAAAAATTTCCGGTGTGCTATGGAGGCCTGCTGCCTCCCGTGTGCTTGCTTAACCACGTAAAAAACAAGAACAATGCAAAAAACAGTATCTATTCCGTTTTTGCTACTGGCTATCTTATTTAATGTATGCCTGGTAGCTTCCAATTTATTAGAGGCCAAAGTAGTGCAGGTATTTGGTATTACCATGACTGCCGGCCTGATTGTATTTCCGATCTCCTATATTATTAACGATTGTATTGCCGAAGTGTGGGGCTTCCGCAAGGCCCGGTTGATTATCTGGAGTGGTTTTGCTTCCAACTTCCTAGTTATTGGTTTTGCCCAATTGGCTGTCTTATTGCCGGCTGCCCCTTTCTGGGAGGGTGAAGAGGGCTTTAACTTTGTATTTGGCCTCGCACCCCGTATTGCTGTAGCCAGCCTGGTCGCTTTCCTGGTTGGCTCTTTCCTGAATGCCTATGTGATGAGTAAAATGAAGGTTGTTTCGGGCGGCAGGAATTTTTCCCTAAGAGCTATTGTATCCACCCTGGCAGGCGAGAGCGCCGATTCGCTTATCTTTTTCCCGATTGCTTTCCTCAGATTGATCCCTGTTCCTGAACTGCTGCTTATGGTTGTTACCCAGACTATCCTCAAATCGCTGTATAAACAAAATGATTATCCGCATAATGTCCGTTGATTTATTGAACATCATATGAATGTTTTA
>JAJPZJ010000105.1 GCA_021204405.1 Tannerellaceae bacterium
AACATTCATATGATGTTCAATAAATCAACGGACATCATGCGGATAATCATTATAAGTATTACACTCATTTGTTTTACAACAACAAAAGTAGGGGAAGAGATGCGGAGAGAAGAGATAAAAACACGGCTTAAAATGGTAATTTTCCGCCAGCCACTCCTTACACCTGGGTAGAAAGGCGAAAAGCACCCGGGGTAATTCCGGTATGTTTACGGAAATATTTATTGAAGTTAGCCGGTTCGCCGAATCCCAGTTCGTAACCGATCTCTTTTACAGTTTGATTGCTATAAGTAAGCAGCCGTTTGGCTTCCAGTAGGATGCGTAAGTCAAGATATACTTTGGGAGTTTTGCCGGTATGTTGTTTTATGCTGCGCGACAACGCTTTTTCATTTATACCCAGTAGAGACAAGTAAAATTCAATCGTATGGCATTGCCTGAAATGGCTTTCCACCTCAGTGCAAAACTTACGCACTAACGTATCCTGGCTCAACGGATAACGCGCAGTCAGCTTTCGTTCAGTTTCCAGTAACAGGATCCGCAGGTAGCTTTGGGCGATAGGTAACTGGTGACTATCGGCAGGTTGTATAAGTGCCTTATTCAGTAATGAAAATAATTGAGACATTTGCTCTTCACATACCGGTATGGTTTTGTTAAGGCTTACCGGGTTAAGTATTTGCGAGGTATAGAGGAAATTACCGTCGGGTTCGGTCACTGTAAAAAAAGAAGCAGTAAAAAGGATAAGTTTACCGGTATATTCATTGGAAATATCGAACTGGCACACCTGTCCGGCCGAAATGATCAGCACCTCTCCTGCCCGGATGATAATTTCCCGGAAATCAATCGTAAAACAGGCTTTCCCTTCCGTTATCCATACGAGTTGGTAAAAATTTGCCTTATGCGGTCTGCCAAGTAACCCGGGAAGCTCTTTCACAAAGCCCAGGTCTTTTATCTCTATTTCAAGAGGAAGGGGTTTGAAACCAAATGTTTTGATATCTTCTTGCATACGTTACTCTACCTTTCGGGTAAAGATAGAAAGAAAGGATCATTAAAAAAAGGGGGGGGAACAAAAGATTTATTTCGATAGCTGTATTACTTTCATCTGTATAGAATGTACTCACGACCAGGGAGATATCACTCTTTATACTAACGATTCCGGTACTAATACATTGTTGAATGAAACCACATGGATCCATCCAAACGAATAGGAGAAATAGGAGTTTACCCAGACGCTTACCTTTTCGATATGACGGAAGAATATATTAAAATACTAGTAACCAGAAAATACAAAAGCCGGAATCTCCCTTCTGGCTTTTTGTGTTTTTACTTTCCTTAGTTGTTGCGATAAAAGAAACTTATTATTACTGGTTCTGCTTGATATAACTTAATTCATCTACTACTTTCGCGCTGATTTAAATTTTTAAACTAATTTTTAATTTTATGAAAAAAGTATTATTTGCGCTTTTATTAGTGTTGCCTTTTGTATTTAATAGTTGTTCAAGTGATGATGATGAGGAAAAAAGCACCCAATCTCTAAATAAAACAACATGGGAGTTGGTTGAGAAAGATTCTAAATGGGAAGATGTAATCACCTTAACTTTTAATAAGTCTACCTACGAACTGGTAGAAGAAGAATATCAAATAAAGATAGTAGATGGTAAAGAAGTTAAAAAACTGGAAGATGCTAATACTTATAAAGGAACTTATACCTATGATCACCCAAACGGTACAATTAAAGGAGAGGAGGGTGAATCAAAATTTATTGTTAATGGAAAAACATTAACAATAAAGGAGGATGATTATACGATGGTATTCACTAAAAATAATTTAAAAAGAAGTTATTAAAAAATCAGAAATAGTTCCCCGCGCCGGGGATTGTATTAAAAACAGCCTTTTTTTTCTTTTTGTAAATAAAATAGGTAGTTCCTCTGCGATCCTCGCCTGTGCGGGGAACTATTCATCTTGCCTATCCTGGCTGCACGGCAACTCATCCATGAACAGATCCAAGCGGTAGCCGGCGAGATCCCTCCCCGAACCGGGTACTCCGGAGCTAATGCCCATTCCAACAGGACTGGGTGAGATTTACCAGTATATACTCAAAGTAGCTTCCTCACCTTGCTGATCATTCCCGTATTTTAAACAGCACGGTGGTCCGGAAGAAAAAGCGGCTCTACCGGAGAACTATAAATTTCCCTCTTCCCTATCCTGCTGATCCGCCACCCGGATATATACTTTTACATTCCCGTAATGCAGTTCTTTAATTTGCCCTGACTCCACTAATGAAAGGAGGTCTTTCTTTGTTTTGGCATGGCTACAATAATTTAAGGCCATCGCATAGGTTACGTTAATAGAATCACGCATATTTATATAGACAAGTATCCGTTGTTTCCGCTCTTCTTCATCAAATTTTTTCCGTTTCTTGCTCTTTTCCACCCTGACGACACCTGCCGCCTGCACTTTCCTTTTCAAATCCGGATCCGGCCGGAACTCTATATTTTTAACTTCCACTGAAGCCGCCCGGATCTCTTTTTTATCTTTCACCGGCCTGCTCTTCAGGGTTACGGAAAAGGTCCCGATACCTTCCAGGTATACGTTATAACTATTCCCCAAGCCATCCGCAAGATGCTCGGAAAGGCTTTCCAACACACCTACCACATCGGCACCTGTTACCGTGCTGTTGGCATTAATCACATCGATCAGATCGTCGGTTTTCAACGTCCCCTGAATGACCGGACGGGCATGAAGCCACCCTTCTTCCTTCTTTCCTGCATGGGGTGGATTTTCAAACAGGTCATATTTAATACTCATGTTGCATAACTATTAGCCTGAATAAGCGGTTAACTAATTTTTTCACGGCTACTTCTAAGTTATTTAACCCTGGTTAAATGGATATTCAACCAGGGTTAAATGCTTATTGCACCTTGGTTGAATTTCTTAGAAGTAACCATTAAAATTTCTTAGAAGTAACCATTAAAGATACTAATTTCAGGCTTTACTCAGCTTATTTCCCGGGAAGAAAATAGATAAAGTTGTAGAAATAATTATTAATAAAACATCTTGAAGCGAAAGAGAGCGGTTTTAGTTCCCCGCGCAGGCGGGGACCGCATCAGAACAGACCCAAATCACTTTTTTATATTTGAAACAGCCCATTACTTTGCGATCCCCGCCTGCGCGTAGGGCTGTTAAATTATCTTCCCTTAGTCCTGCAAGGACGATATATCCTAGCCCGGTACGCAGTGCCGGGTGGTTGATAGTGATCTTTTTTGAGTGCTGTAGGCACGGCATAAAAATATACATAAGCTCAATTTTTTTATTATGTCGTACTTACAGCACTCCCACAACATTATATTCCTAACTACCCAGGGCTAGTGCCCTGGACTAGGATAGGCCGTCCTTATAGGACTAAAGATAAGAGAGTTTAACAGCCCTGCATCTATTCTTTTATGGATGTATAATAAATTATTTACATAACTTCCTTTACTATTAAAAACGGGTTTGAATTCCAACAAGCCAGGGATTATTTCAAAATTCAAATCTAAATAATACTGGTTAATAACCAGCTTTATAATCTGGTCTGCAAACACGAGGATAAATATCCAAAATATTATCTGATAATATTTAATCCTATATCTACAGTACTTTCCGGCAATTTGGGTAGAGAGGGGGTATTTGTTTCCTGCATTATTTTATTAGTTGTCCGGTAGACAGCTCTTATGGGCAAAATAAAAATTATCTTAAATCGGCTATTACTTAGCAGGCTGTACAGGATATTCGACCTTAGGTTCATAGATTCATTCCACCAGTTCATCATTGACGAAGGTTAATATATAGGTACCACGATCCCAGTTTTTATATCCTAAGTCTTCAATTAAATTATTTTCTTCCCTGGAGGCACCTACTATCTGGTAGCTTTTTCCCATTATATCTATTACCTGTTGTTTCAACATACCCAATTCGAGCTTACGCATATTTTTATCGGCATTCCAGATATCCATATCTCTTGTAGTAACACAACTACTTGTAAAGGATAAAAGAATAGTCATGCAAAAGAATAATAGTGTTCTCATATCATCAGCTTTTAATAAATAAACATTCAGAAGATAATTAAATAAGGTGGGCTGCCACACCCGCGACAGTACCCCAGAAGATGGCATTTGCGGCAATAATGGGTAAGGAGAAAGTTAGTTTATCCATATGCAATCAATTAGTTAACATTAAATGAGAAATAATAAAAATGCTCCGGGATCTCGCGATCTGAGAGCATTTTAACCAAAACCTTAATTATGAAAAAATTTTGTTTTTGTTATGGGGTAAAGGTAGGGAATTTAATTCTGAAATCCTAGCTTTTTACTATATTTTGTTTTATGGAAAATTGCTGCTGAACGGATGTACCACCTGGATGTACCCTCAAACATATAGAAAATAAAATGATTGCCAAAAGTAAAGGAACCATCATTTATGAAATGCTGGGAAAGTATAAACTGGTCTGAGGACTGGGCTCCAGGTTTTAAAGGAATGCACCCGCTACAATCAACTTCTCCGCACATTCATATCCTTCCCGGTACAGTTGTTCGAGCCTGGCCGGGTCTTTCTCTGTGCGGCCAACCCGGATAGGGTGAATGGGGCGGATTACCAGGGCATCTCCTTTTCGTTCCAGTTCATCTACATAATCGAGTAGTTCATTATACCGGCAGTAGCGCGTTTTCAGTTGCTGCCGGATGACAGAATATTTCCGGTAAATAAATCCGGGCAGGTAAAAGTTTTTCTCTTTTTTTACGGTATCCTTTATTACGTGTCAGGATAATAACCTGTTTATTATAACCTTCCTGTATAGCACGGCGTACCGGTATTGCGTCACATACTCCTCCGTCTACCATCGGAATACCGTCTACATAGGCCAGCGGACATAATACGGGTAAGGAACAGGAGGCACGCAGGATAGCCAGCAGCCGCTGTTCGTCTTGTTTCTCTTCGTAATATCCGGCCTGACCGGTCATACAATTACTTGCTACCATGATAAAACGTTCTTTGGAATTAAAATAGGTTTTGTAATCAAACGGATAATATTTACCGGGATATTCATAAAAAAGATAATTGAGGTCGATATATCCCCGCCCGCGCAGGAAATGATGCAAACCGATGTAATTGTATTTTAATAAGAGGTCGATATTACTGAACCGCGAACGCCCGCGTTGCCGGGAAATATAAGAGATCCCATTACTCACTCCGGCAGATACCCCTATGGTATAAGGGAAATGGATAGTATGGTCGAGGAAACAATCTAATATTCCTACTGTAAAAATACCGCGCATCCCTCCTCCTTCGAGTACTAATGCTGTGTGATCGTCTATTTTCATATCTGGTTTTTACATTAAAAAAGTCACCGTACAGATACTGGATTCATCTGTACGGTGACTACAAAAATAGAATAATTCAGCGATAAAATCTTTTTTTCAGATTACAACTTCATTTACCAGCGGACGCCTGTGCAGGAAGTCATCTACATTCTGCAGGGTGGTATGGGCAATGTTCTCCAATGCTTCTTTTGTAAAGAAGGCCTGGTGGGAAGTGAGGATTACGTTGTTGAAGGATAGCAGACGTGCCAGCACATCGTCGTCGATAATCTGGTCTGACTGGTCTTCGTAAAAATAATCTTCCTCTTCTTCATATACATCCAGTCCGGCAGCGGCAATTTTTTTGTCTTTCAGGCCATCAATCAGGTCGTTGGTATGGATCAGTTGCCCACGGCCGGTATTGATAATCATGACCTGGTCTTTCATTTGGGCGATCGTATCTTTATTGATCATATATTTGGTTTCTTCCGTCAGAGGGCAATGCAGGGAAATAATATCCGAGTGCCGGTACAGTTCAGGTAAAGAGGTATAAAGAATATCCATTTCGGCAGCAAATGCTTCATCCGGATAAATATCATATGCCAGGATATTCATTCCTAATCCTTTTAACATACGGATCAGGATTTTAGCTATTTTGCCTGTACCAATAATTCCTGCCGTTTTTCCATGCATATCAAATCCCATCAGCCCGTTAAGCGAAAAGTTACCATCACGGGTACGCCAGTAGGCACGGTGTATCTTACGGTTGAGCGAGAGCATCAAAGCGAGTGCAAATTCGGCTACGGCATAGGGTGAGTAGGCAGGTACACGCACGATAGGTAGCCGGCCGGCTGCTGCTTCGAGGTCTACATTATTATATCCTGCGCATCGCAAAGCTAATAGTTTAACTCCATTATCGATCAAGGCATTTATTACCGCTGCGTTTACAATATCATTTACAAATACACATGCAACATCTGTTCCCTGCGAGAGGATGACATTATGCATGTTCAGATGCCCTTTGTAGTAACGGATATCGTAGTGATACTTTTCATTCTGTTTATTAAACGTTTCGATATCGTATGGTTTTGCACCAAAAAATGCGATTTTACAGGTCATATAGTTGTTTTTTTATAAAACAAGTGAGTACGGGATTTGTGTCTCTGTGTCTCCGTGTTTAAAACTTTTCTTATCAGAATTTGCGGAAAGTATATTTCTTTCCGGTTGTTATATTTGTCATGATAAGCTGATCGCCTGAGATTTTTTCAATTGTAAAACTTTCTTTTTCTCCTGCCCAATCTGTAAGTTCCATGAAGCTAGCAGAATTTTGTAAACTTAAATCAATTGTCAGTTTTTTATCCTCTAATAGCTTATGACCATAACTTTGCTGATAATTATTAGTAGCCGGTATATAAATCTGATACATAAATAAGGAAGTAAGAAAATTGTAATAAACAGTATCTACCGTTTCGATATGTCCATCCAATTCGGTTTGGCGAAGCTGCCATTTGCCTTCCAGTTTGTCTTCCGTATCCTTACAGGCCATAAACAGGAACATCACAGCAAAAAATAAAAATAAATGTTTCATTTATAATACTCCTTTTGTACTTAGTAATTCAAATCTATATATATCACGCCGGATAGCCATTTTTATTGCCCTGGCCAACGCTTTAAAAATACCTTCAATTTTATGGTGTTCGTTTGCACCTTCCGCTTTTATATTCAGATTCATGCGGGCGGCATCGCTCAGGCTCTTAAAAAAGTGAAGGAACATTTCCGTGGGCATATCCCCTACTTTCTCCCGGTTGAATTCAGCGTCCCATACCAGCCAGGGGCGGCCTCCGAAGTCGAGTGCCACACTACACAAACAATCATCCATTGGCAGGCAATATCCATATCGTTCTATTCCACGCTTATCGCCTAATGATTTCAGCAGTGCTTCACCCAACGCGATAGCAGTATCTTCAATGGTATGGTGTTCGTCTACTTCCAGGTCGCCTTTTACTTTTATCGTCAGGTCGATCCCTGCATGTTTACCGATCTGGTCGAGCATATGGTCGAAAAAGCCCAGTCCGGTAGCAATATCCGTTTTACCGGTTCCGTCGAGGTTTACCGCTACATAGATATCGGTTTCGCGGGTAGTACGTTGTATAACGGCCGTACGTTCGCCGGCAAAAAGATATTCGGTTGCCTGGTCCCAGTTATCTGTAATAAGAACAGGTTTTATGGCGGAATGTTCAGCTAAGATAGTCGCCGCCGCCTCATCGTTCTTACGTAACCAGATACCTTTAGCTCCCAGGTTACAGGCAAGTTCCATATCTGTAAAACGGTCGCCGATTACGTAGCTGTTAGCCAGGTCATATTCACCCGACATATATTTGCTTAGCATACCGGTTCGTGGTTTGCGGTTGGGAGAGTTTTCTTCCGGGAAGGAACGGTCTATCAATACATCGTCAAACTCAATCCCCTCGCCTGCCAATGCCTGCAACATTTTATTGTGTGCCGGCCAGAAGGTGTCTTCCGGAAAGGCGTCTGTGCCTAGTCCGTCCTGGTTGGTAACCATCACAAATTCAAAATCAAGATGGGTACGGATAAAATGGAGGTTGCGGAAAACTTTCGGATAAAACTCCAGTTTTTCCAGGCTATCGAGCTGGTAATCTACCGGGGGTTCTATAACCAATGTACCGTCGCGGTCGATAAATAATGCTCTTTTCATGCAGTATAAGTTTTTAATGCATCCATTAACACTTTATTTTCCTCCGGAGTACCTACCGTAATGCGCAAACAACCTTCACATAAGGTAACACTGTTACGGTTGCGGACAATCACGCCTTTCGATACCAGGTAATCGTAGATCGCATTCGCATTTCCCACATCTACCAGAATAAAGTTGGCATCGGTCGGATACAGTTTCCTTACATACGCTAACTGTCGGAGGCCTTGCTGAGGACAGTACGTTCACTGAGTATAATTTGCAGTTGTTGTTGCATTTCCTCCTGGTTATTCAATATCTCCAATGCCTTTTCCTGTGTGAGCAGGTTTACATTATAAGGATATTTTATTTTGTTGAACAGGGCAATTATTTCCGGTGAAGCAAATGCCATTCCCAACCGGATACCTGCTGCTCCCCAGGCTTTTGAAAGGGTTTGCAATATAACGAGGTTGGGGTATTGTTCGAGTTCGGTAAGGAAAGAGGGAGCATCGGAAAAGTCGATATAGGCTTCGTCGACCACCACGATTCCATCAAATCCTTTCAATATTTTATACACTTCTTCACGGTCGAGTGTATTACCGGTTGGATTGTTCGGCGAGCAAAGGAAAATCACCTTTACCTGTTCGTCTACTGTTGCCAGTAGCTTTCCGGCATCCATCCCGAAAGCGGCATCCAGCTGCACTTTCCGGCAGGTTACATGATTAATATCTGCTGCAACCTGGTACATTCCGTAGGTGGGGTCTATCTCTACAATCGAATCCATACCGGGTTCGCAAAAAGCACGGAGTACGATATCAATTGCTTCATCACTTCCGTTGCCTATAAATATACATTCGGGGTTTACCTTTTTCAGTGTGGCCAGTTTCTTCTTCAACGCCCATTGTTGCGGATCAGGATACCGGTTATAGGGTGCATTGTACGGATTCTCGTTAGCATCCAAAAACACCGAAGCTGTTCCGTGAAATTCATCTCTGGCCGATGAATAGGGCTTCAGGTTCCAGATATTAGGACGTACTAATTCTTTTAAACTTTTCATCTGTTTTCTCCGTTTGATAAATTGTTTAACCTTACGGTTACGGCATTCTGATGTGCATCCAATTATTCATTGGCTGCCATTATCTGGATAGCAGGCCCCAGTTTGCGTAATCCGTCGGCCGTTATTTCCTGGAAAGTAATTTTTTTAATAAAGCTATCCAGGTTGACGCCGCTATAGGCTTTGGCATAGCCGTTGGTGGGCAGGGTATGGTTGGTTCCGGAAGCATAATCGCCGGCACTTTCGGGAGTATAAGGCCCCATAAATACGCTACCGGCATTTTCGATTTTTTCTGCTATTTCTATATAATCAGCAGTCTGGATAATCAGGTGTTCCGGAGCATACAGGTTGGTAAATTCAACCATTTCTGCTATATCTTTCATCAGGATGATACGGCAATTAGCTAATGCTTTGGCTGTTATTTCTTTTCGTGACAGCGCATTTAATTGCTCAGTAACAGCCAGCATTACTTTGTCTGCCAACTCTTCGGAAGTGGTAACCAGGATCGACTGGCTGTCGCCGCCATGTTCAGCCTGCGACAGGAAATCGGCTGCAATAAATTGCGGATTAGCTGTTTCATCGGCAATGATCTCTACTTCCGAAGGGCCGGCGGGCATATCAATCGCTACATCTTTCAGGCTTACCAGCTGTTTGGCGGCTGTTACATATTGATTACCCGGCCCAATATTTTATATACTTTAGGAACACTTTGTGTTCCATATGCCATAGCACCAACAGCTTGTATCCCTCCTATTTTATAAATACGGCTTACGCCTGCTACCTGTGCTGCATACAGGATAGCCGGATGAATAGTGCCATCACGTCCCGGAGGGGCACATAATATAATCTCTTTACAACCTGCTATCAATGCAGGAACAGCCAGCATTAACACAGTAGAGAACAGGGGTGCGGAACCACCGGGAATATAAAGGCCTACTTTTTCAATAGCTACGGCTTTCTGCCAGCACACTACTCCCGGAGTAGTTTCTATCCGTTCGCCCCGGAATTGCTGGGAGGCGTGAAATTTGGCAATATTGTCACGGGCAATATTGATTGCCTGCTTTAGCTCGTCCGGAATAAATGTTTCAGCCTGGCTGATCTCTTCTTCGGTAACCAGTAATTCAGTAAGTTTTACTTTATCGAATTTCTCTCCATAACGTTTGACGGCTTCGTCGCCTTCCTGCCGGACCTCGTCCAATATGGCCTGTACAATACCAAACAGGCTCGAGACATCCAGGTTAGGCCTTTGGATGAGAGTTTCCCAGCCGGAACGTTGCGGATATTTTATTATTTCCATCTTTATAAACTCTTTATTGAATTTATCAAAGGATCATTTTCTCAATAGGTATAATCAGGATACCCTCAGCTCTTAATGATTTTAATCTCCCAATGATTTCCCAGAAATGTTTTTCACTGATTACCGACTGGATAGATACCCAATCGCCCTGTGCCAGCGGAGTAACCGTTGGGCTTTTCATCCCCGGTAATATTTCAATGATCTGATCCACATTTTCTTTAGGGGCATTCAGCAGTACATATTTCTTACCTTCAGCAGCCTGGATCGCTCCGAAGCGGAACAATAATTCATCCAGTATAGCCAGTTTTTCTTCTGATAAAGAATTGTTAGCAATCAGCAACGCCTCGCTTTGCATAACTACTTCCACCTCTTTTAACTGGTTACTTACCAGTGTACTTCCTGAGCTTACAATATCGAAAATAGCATCAGCCAATCCAATACCCGGAGCAATCTCTACAGAGCCGCTAATGACATGTAATTCTGCTTTTATGCCATGCTCAGCCAGGTATTTCTTCAGGATTTCCGGATAAGAAGTAGCAATCATCTTGCCTTCGAACCATTGTACACCCTGATAATCCTCATCTTTAGGGATGGCTAATGAAATACGGCATTTACTGAATCCCAACCGTTTTACCAGCCGTGCTTCTCCCCCTTTTTCAACATACTCATTTTCTCCGACAATACCTACATCGGCCACACCATTGGCTACAGATTGGGGGATATCATCATCTCTTAAAATAATACTTCCACCGGGAAACCTTTGGCAGAAAGGAGCAGGATTCGTTTACCACGGTTTAGTTTAATACCCGCTTCTTCAAGCAGTAACATAGTCTCGTCGTATAAACGACCTTTTGATTGTACAGCAATACGTAACATATCTTTATATTTTAATTATTATTGTATTTGGTTTAAAACAAAATAAGGCCTACCGATACACGATAAGCCTTATCCATATCTTATGCGTTACAACACATCTTCACAGCCCACCGAACTACTGTCCGTTGCAATGATGATGGCGATGTAAAGCTACATTATTCATATTGTAATTAAAATTTACGTTGCAAAGTTATAATAATTATTTAAACTATCAAGAACGGATATTAAAAAGTTTGTGCTTATCCCGCTTCTGCTTACTATTTGCATTAACTGCCTTTTTATTTCCCGTACGGATTGTTATACCAGTTAACACAGAACTTCGAAATGTTCCGTACAAAACGTTGTAATTTTTCGTGTAGAAATGAATTATATTCCGTACAGGAATAAATAGCTTTTCCTACGGAATCAAAAAGTTTTCAGTCCGGAGGTTACCCAATTAACCATATTCCTTGATTCGGGATAAATCAAGAAACATCATTAAAAGTTGCGAAACTGCATATGATTACATGTGATATTTAACCTCCTTGCCAAAGATAGAATTACCCCGAAGGTTCCCTGAAAGGATATAAAGCAATCGAAGATCGGCCTTAGTCAATAGCTCAAGGTAGAGAGAGCCATAGCGAACGGCCACCCTGGGTTCAAACGAACACCAAACGTGCATGCTGTAAGTATGCTACAAAAAAAGAAGAGGTTCATTAATTAGTGGAATACTTACAGCATTCTCAAATATATAATTGTAGCCCAGGGTGGCCGTTCGCTCCGCTCACTCTACCCTGGGCTATTGGCTAAGGCCGATCTACGATTGCTTTCATCCCTTACAGGGATTAAGAGAGCAGTTACTAATAAGATATTATTATTAGGATCTCACTAGTATGATATTACTATTATGATGTTACTCTTAAGATGTTAAGTAGAATGAAACCTTTTCCTTTTCAAACTCACTAAATTTTATGTTAAAAACAATTCCACAACTTTCCGGGATGATCCCAACGATCTTCCATCTTTCTTGTTCTTATTAACTGGGTAAAATAAAGAAGCTACTACTTATAATAAGTAGTAGCTTCTTATATAAAAAGAAAGCCGCACCGTAGATATGAACAAACTCCGTATGACAGGATTTGAGTGCTTTGATACCTTTGTAATCCGCCGTGCGAAGCATACCCCGAAGGGTGCGGCCCGCCATTGGTACCAAGAGCTATGTCTCGGAATTAAAAAAACTGATGAGTTTCCCAATCGAACAAGTGCGGCTAACTCATCTCTTTCTTCTATTACAAATGTATGCAATAGCCCTGATATATGCAAATAATAAGTCCTGAAAAATACAGATTTTTTATATGTGTTCTAATAAAAAAGGAGCCTCCCTAACAGGAAACTCCTCATTCTTTTATCTTTAGCAAAAACTCACTTTACTTTCGCTACAATCGCTTTGAAAGCTTCTGGATGGTTTACAGCCAGGTCGGCCAACACTTTACGGTTGATCTCGATACCGTTTGCATGTAAAGCTCCCATCAGGCGAGAGTATGACATGCCTTCCAGGCGTGCAGCAGCGTTGATACGCTGAATCCACAAAGCACGGAAGTTACGTTTTTTGTTACGACGGTCGCGGAATGCATAGGTCAAACCTTTTTCCCATGTATTTTTTGCAACTGTCCACACGTTTTTACGTGCACCATAGTAACCTTTGGTAAGTTTTAAAATACGTTTTCTTTTTGCTCTTGAAGCAACGTGATTCACTGATCTTGGCATAATTCTAATCTGTTTTTGAATGTTAGCGTTATCCTGCTGAAGGGATAATCTTTTTTGCTAATGCATTCGGTTAAAAAAAATCGTTTTTGAACTCGCTTTTAAAGTAAGAGGATTACTTCATGCAAAGCATTTGCTTTACACTATTCACGTCAACACTGACAACCAGTCCTGTGTGAGTAAGATTTCTCTTTTGCTTTTTAGTCTTTTTAGTCAGAATGTGACTTTTAAAAGCGTGTTTTCTCTTGATTTTACCTGATCCGGTAAGGGCGAACCTCTTTTTGGCACCGGAATTAGTCTTCATCTTAGGCATTTTGCAATTTTGTTTTAATTATTAAACTTTATCCCTGACTTGATGTGCAGAGATTTATATTGTTCGTTATTCTTCGGTTTGTTTCGGTTTTTCAGACGTTGAAGCCTTCTTAACCGGTTTAGCCGCCGGAACCGCAACTTTTTTAGGTGATAACATAATAATCATCCGTTTACCTTCCAGTACCGGCAATTGTTCTACTTTACCATAATCTTCCAGATCGTTGGCAAAACGAAGTAATAAGACCTCACCCTGCTCCTTGAATAAAATAGAACGTCCTTTAAAGAATACATAAGCTTTCACTTTTGATCCTTCTTCCAGAAAGCCTTTTGCATGTTTTAATTTAAATTTATAATCGTGGTCATCTGTCTGAGGTCCGAAACGAATCTCCTTTACTACCACTTTAACAGACTTGGCTTTCTGCTCTTTTTGTCTCTTTTTTTGCTGATAGAGGAATTTCTGATAATCGGTTACTCTACAAACGGGGGGCGCAGCATTTGGTGAGATCTCAACCAGATCCAGATCCTGGCTCTGAGCAATTTGTAATGCCTGGGCAATAGGATAAACACCAGGTTCTACATTTTCACCGACTAATCGAACCTCACGAACGCGAATACGTTCATTGATCCGGTACTGTTCTTTTAATTTATCATTCTTCATTAAAATGATTTATTCTCCTCGTTATTAGTTATTTAATTTTTGCTATTTTGCCAACGATTCATCATTTCCTCTACTTCGTCGTTTAAAAGCGCTGCAAAGGTAGTAATTTTCATCGAACCTTTATCACCTTCTCCCTGTTTTCTCACAGAAACTTCATTATTTTCTGCCTCTTTCTCGCCTACAATCAGCATATAAGGGATACGTTTTAATTCATTATCGCGTATTTTACGGCCGATCTTTTCATTCCGGTCGTCTACTAATACACGGATATCCTGTTCTTCCAGTTGTCTTGCGATCTCCCAGGCATATTCATTATACTTTTCACTGATAGGCATAATTGCCACCTGGTCGGGTGTAAGCCATAACGGGAATTTACCTCCGGTATGTTCGATCAACACGGCTACAAAGCGTTCCATTGAACCGAATGGCGCACGATGGATCATAACCGGACGATGCTTTTTGTTATCTTCGCCTGTATATTCCAGTTCAAAACGTTCCGGCAGATTATAGTCTACCTGGATAGTTCCTAACTGCCAGCGACGACCTAATGCATCTTTGACCATAAAGTCGAGTTTCGGGCCATAAAACGCAGCTTCCCCTAATTCGATACGGGCTTTTAGCCCTTTTTCCTGGCAAGCTTCCACAATGGCACTTTCGGCTTTTTCCCAGTTCTCGTCAGAACCAATGTATTTTTCTTTATTATTCGGATCACGTAAGGAAATCTGAGCTTCAAAATTCTCGAAATCCAACGCTTTAAAAATAATAAAGATAATATCCATTACTTTCAGGAATTCATCTTTCAACTGATCCGGACGGCAGAACAGGTGAGCATCATCCTGGGTAAATCCACGTACTCTGGTTAAACCATGCAATTCGCCACTTTGTTCATACCGGTATACAGTTCCAAATTCGGCAAAGCGGATCGGGAGGTCTTTATACGAACGGGGAACTGTTTTAAAGATCTCACAATGGTGAGGGCAGTTCATTGGTTTAAGCAAAAACTCTTCTCCTTCCTGCGGCGTATGGATGGGCTGGAACGAATCTTTTCCATATTTTGCATAGTGGCCGGAAGTAACATATAGCTGTTTGGCACCGATATGCGGAGTAATGACCTGCTGGTAACCATATTTCTTCTGGATTCTTTTCAGAAAGTCTTCCAGCTTCAAACGCAACTGGGTTCCACGTGGCAACCATAAAGGTAAACCGGCTCCTACATTCTGCGAGAATGTAAATAGCTCCAGTTCTTTACCAATCTTACGGTGGTCGCGTTTTTTAGCCTCTTCCAACATCGCCAGGTATTCATCCAGCATCTTCTTTTTAGGGAAAGTTATACCATACAGGCGAACAAGCTGTTTGCGTTTTTCGTCGCCACGCCAGTAAGCTCCGGCAACACTTAGTATTTTAATTGCTTTCAGATACGACGTATTGGGTAAGTGTGGTCCGCGGCACAGGTCGGTAAACGTGCCTTGTGTATAGGTGGTTATTGTTCCATCTTCCAGTTCACTGATCAGTTCGGTTTTATAAACTTCGTCTTTATCACCGAACATTTTTAATGCATCAGCCTTACTGATCTCCTGCCGGCAAATTTCTTCTTTGCGGGCTGCCAGTTCCTGCATCTTTGCTTCAATTCTCGGGAAGTCGCTTTCTTTGATAGGCGTATCACCCGGATCAACATCGTAATAGAATCCGTTTTCAATAGCCGGACCTATCCCGAATTTAATGCCGGGATACAATTCCTGCAGAGCTTCAGCCATCAGGTGGGCACTGGAGTGCCAGAAAGCATATTTACCTTCTTCATCCTCCCATTTAAATAGTTTAATAGCTGCATCCTCTTCTATCGGACGTCCCAGGTCCCAGATCTCATCGTTCACGCTGGCCACCAATACGTCCTGTGCCAGACGAGGACTGATGCTGGTCACAATCTGAAGCGGAGTAGTTCCTTTTTCAAATTCTTTTACGGAGTTATCCGGAAATGTAATCTTTATCATATACTGTTTTAAGTGTTATTCTTTTTATAAACCTGCAAATTTATTATTTTTTTCATAATTGCAGGGGTTCTCTTATAAAATCTTTAATTGCTTGTCATCCGTTTGATGATGCTGTAAGCATTTATAATGCCTAACTCGCCGGCCTTACTCAGATCGGCAATACCCCGGTTAGCATCTCCCTGGAAAAGTCGGGCCAAACCCCGGTTGAAATAAGCCTCTGCAAACTCAGGATCACGGTTGATCGCTTCATTATAATCGAGAATAGCGGTACGGAAATCACGTTGTGCACAACGTATATTAGCCCGGTTAAAATAAGCATATACGAATCCGGGATTAAGCTCGATTACTTTATCATAATCACGGACAATCAGTTCATACTCAAAACTACGGTTATTCTCTTTCACTCCCGTAGACACTTCATTGGTACGTACCGGAGCAGGCTGTGTCCTGCCAATATTTACGTTCATACTCATACTGTATTCAGTCTGCGTATCCGGAGCATTCGATAGCGTATAATCCAATTGTTTATAACGTACTACTGCACGGTTGAAATAGGCCATGGCAAAGGTTGGATCAAGTTCGACGGCTGTAGTAAAGTCTTTTACGGCTTCTGAAAAGTCCTGCACCAACATATAATCCATAGCCCGTCCGAAATAATTATCAGCATTTTGCGGATCACGTTCAATTTTGGCAGAATAGTCGTCAATCGAAGAAAAATGGATATCAATCTGTGCTTCATTTAATGCAGCCTCTTCGTTAGTGAGACGTAATTGCCGGGTAAGTACCATCTTTCGGTTGTAATCTTCTATCAGCCTGTCGTAATAAACCAGTTTCTTAACCTGGTCTACTCTTTCATAATAGGTTAAGATAAATTGTGGCTCCAGGTCAACCCGCACATTCCGGTCCTGTACCCTGCCCCGGATATCACTGTTATATTTACTACGACGTTCTTCCTCTTTATCATATACAACCAACCGGTTGAATTTACTGATATTTTTATCTGATTGCTCACGGGTATTGGTCTCTTTTCCTTCATCAGCTTCGTCGTCTGTATCCTGTCCGGTACCGGATGTATCAATAATAGCCAGACCACCCTGGTTACGCTGTTTTTTCATCTGTTCCTCTATTTCAAAGGCAGTCCAGTAATCCCGTTCCGCACCTGCATTATCAAACATTTTACGTTTAGCTTCGGCACGGCTATGATAACCTGGTATAAAGTTAGGATATTCATCCAAAACCACCGTAAAGTCGTTAACTGCCCCGCAGTAGTCACCTGTTTCAAAACGCAACAAGGCACGGTTGTAATAGGCCATATAATTATCAGGTTCTTCCTCTATTACAACATCAAAGTCTTCAATAGCACGGTTATTATCTCCCACCTGAAACCGAAGCAATCCCCGGTTAAAGTGTGCAATCAGATTACGGCTATTCATACTAATCACCTGGTCATAATCCTCCATAGCTCCCCGTAAGTCATTCAGCTGGTAACGTACCAGTCCCCGGTTGATGTAATACTCACTCTCACGGATATTCAGACGGATCGCTTCATTCAGGTCAGCCAAAGCAGCCTCCATATTATTCATCTGGTAATGGATAATAGCCCTATTCCCATAAGCCGGTGCATAATAAGGATCCATTTCTACGGTCTTATCATAATCGGCTAAAGCTTTCAGGGTATCTCCCTTTTCCGCATACATGGCTCCACGGGAAAGGTAACTCATAAAATAACTGGGGTGGGATGCGATCAGCTCTTCAAAAACCTGCTCTGCTGTTTCATAGTCTTTCTTCTGGATATTGGCAACCGCTTTATTAACCAGCATTTGCCGGTCTTCAGGCCTGAATTCCAAACCTTTATTATAGTCGGAAATGGCTTCTTCATATTTATCCTGGTTATGTCGGGCAATCGCACGGGCATAATAAGCCTGAACGAAAAAAGGGTTCCGCTCCAGACATAATGTACAGTCTTCTTCGGCACCCTTAAAATCATCCAGATTCACTTTCGCTACTGCCCGGTAAAAATAGGGTTCTGCCAGCCAGGGTTTTGCCCTGATCACCTGGTTAAAATACTGGATAGATAATATATAATCTTCAAAATACAGGGCATTTCTTCCGATCGCCAGTACCCTGTCAGTATTAATCTGTGCAACCAGCGAAAGTGAACATATTATTTGAACTAAAAATAGGAATATCGCCTTCTTCATCTGAATTATATTATCATCAATTGGATCGAAGGCAAAAATAAGTAATTTATCTTACTTAGGCTCTATTTTTACCATCAAATGATCTTTAGCAATTCGATCTCCCGGTGTTACATTCACCTCTTTCACGACACCGGCAACAGGAGAAACTATCCTATTATACATCTTCATAGCCTGATGCATCAACAACAACTGACCCTCAGAAACGTTATCTCCTATGGCAACCTCTACAGATACAATAGTTCCCGGTAGTGTGGATACTACATCGCCCGGATTAGGTTTTTGCCATATTTTGCGATTTTTATATTTTGTTGTAAGAAGTGTTTTATATGCACGTGCTGTCACAACAAAATCTACATATTCATTTTCCTGCTTATTCATCTGTATTACATATAATATAGTTACTATTCAGGATATCAGAATGGAGGTAAACCATGTTTTTTTGGCTGGCCTGTATTCCTCTTTAAGGACAGACAATTTCAAGGCATGTAATAATAATTCACGGGTCTCCTTCGGTTCAATCACAGAATCAATAAATCCTTTAGACGCAGCCACGTAGGGGTTAGCAAACTTCTCGATATATTCTTTTACTTTTTCCTGGCGCATAGCTTCCTGATCTTCAGCTTCCATAATCTCTTTACGGAAGATGATGTTAGCCGCACCTTCCGGTCCCATTACTGCAATTTCAGCACTTGGCCATGCAAACATAAAGTCTGCACCCAAATGACGTGAATTCATAGCAATGTATCCACCTCCATAGGCTTTCCGCAGGATGACTGTGATTTTAGGAACCGTAGCTTCGGAATAAGCATATAACACTTTGGCTCCGTGACGGATTACACCGGCATGTTCCTGATCTACACCCGGCAGGTAGCCCGGCATATCTTCCAGCGTAATAACCGGAATATTAAACGAGTCACAGAAACGGATAAAACGGGCAGCTTTATCAGAGCTATCACAATCCAGCACTCCGGCCAGTACCATTGGCTGATTAGCAACAAAACCAACCGTTTCGCCTCCCATACGTCCAAAACCGATCACGATATTGGCAGCCCACAATTCCTGAACTTCCAGGAAATCTGAATCATCAACGATACATTTAATTACATCCCGTACATCATAAGGCCGTTTCGGGTCAGCCAGAACAACTTCATCTATATTTAATGAAGTAGCAGGTTCTTTAGCCTCTACCGATTTGGCACGCTCCATATTATTCCATGGAATAAAGCTTACCAAACGTTTGATCTGGTCAAAACATTCCAATTCGCTTTGTGCATAGAAATGAGCATTCCCTGTAATCTCCGCATGCACACGGGCGCCTCCCAGATCTTCCATAGAGATATCTTCCCCTAATACTGTTTTAATTACATTGGGCCCGGTAATAAACATTTTGGAGATATTTTCTACTACAAATACGAAGTCTGTCAAAGCCGGAGAATAGACTGCACCTCCTGCACAGGGACCCAGAATCAGGGATATTTGTGGAATTACTCCCGACGCAATGGTATTCCGGTAAAAAATCTCACCATACCCGGCCAAAGCACCCACACCTTCCTGGATACGTGCCCCTCCGGAGTCGTTGATTCCGATGATCGGGCATTTCATTTTAAGGCATGATCCATAATTTTGGTGATCTTACGGGCATGTTGTAAACCCAGTGAACCACCGGCTACAGTAAAGTCTTGTGCATAAATACAAACAGGAGCACTAAAGATCGTTCCGGTACCGGTAACTACCTCATCACCCGGCAGCTCTTTTTTCTCCATTCCGAAATCGCGTCCGTCGTGTTTTACAAACATGTCGTATTCCTGAAAGGAATTTTCATCCAATAAAGATAAGATACGTTCGCGGGCGGTCAATTTTCCCATAGCAACCTGCTTTTCAATAGCAGCTTCCCCTCCACCTTTCTCCACAACCGCTTTCTTCTCACGTAGAGCCTGAATGTTTTTAATCAAATCTGTCATAATGCGTTTTTTCAATTTATTATTTGCTTACAGCTTTTGTCCGGTATAAACATCTGGCCGTACCTTTAATAATATTATTCAATTTACCTTTATTCAACTGCCTGCGAATGGCAGATATATTATCAATAAACACATGTCCTTCCAGGTGTTCGCACTCATGTTGTACTACACGGGCTGCAAAACCTTCAATTACCTCTTCATGTTCCGTCAAATTCTCATCCAGATATTTAATACGGATCTTTGCTGCACGCGATACTTTCTCGTGTACACCGGGTAAACTAAGGCAACCTTCATCCAACGTAATTTCTTCTTCACTACGCTCTACAATATCAGGATTGACCATGGTCCGTTTAAAACCTTTACATTCCGGGAAGTCCTCTCCCATTACATCTGCATCGATAACCAGCAAACGTAATGACAAGCCTACCTGTGGAGCTGCCAGTCCCACACCTTCTGCATTATACATCGTATCATACATATTGGCAACCAGCTGCTTAAGTTGCGGATAATCTGCCGGAACCTCTTCCGCCTCTTTTCTTAATACGGGATGCCCGTATAAATAAATGGGTAATATCATATTTTAAATCCTTTTACTCTCTAAATAAGATTGGAGGATAATAGTAGCACTTATCTGGTCGACAAGGGCTTTATCCTGTCGCTTTTTTTTCTTTAATCCACCATCCAGCATGGCCTGGTGAGCCAGCACGGAGGTAAAACGCTCATCGTAATATTGAACCGGAATATCCGGTATAGTACGTTGTAAATGGGTTACAAAAGCTTTGATATACTGCATATTTTCCGAAGGTTGGTTGTTCATTTGTTTTGGCAGTCCAACTACAAATAACTCTACAGGCTCAGTCTTAATATAATCAGCAATAAACTTTACAAGTTCACCACTCGGAACAGTCGTTAATCCGGTTGCAATGACCTGTAATGAATCAGTAACTGCTATACCGGAACGTTTACGTCCATAATCAATAGCCAATATTCTTCCCATACCCTGCAAAGATAGTACAATTATAGAAAATATTACACACAGAAGTAAAAAGTGTGCAATATTTTGAACTCAATAGGCATTCTTTTCGCCACGGAATATATTCAGAACAGTAACAATAATAATTTTAAGATCAAGAAAAAAAGACCAGTTTTCGATATACCATACATCCCTTTTCACACGCCCTTCCATTTGCTCAAGGGTTCTTGTTTCTCCCCGGTAGCCTGTCACTTGTGACCATCCGGTTATACCTGGCTTTACTAAATGGCGAACCATATATTTATCTATCAAAGCCGAATACTGTTCCGTATGCTTTAACATATGAGGCCGGGGTCCAACTACAGACATATTACCTTTTAGCACATTAATAAACTGGGGAAATTCATCCAGGTTGGTCCGCCGTAAAAAATCGCCGATACGGGTTTTTCTCGGATCATTTTTAACAGCTTGTTGTACATCGGCTTTATCATTGACACGCATGGTACGGAACTTGTAACATTCAAATTCCTGGCCGTATAATCCGGTTCGTTTCTGTTTAAAAATGATAGGGCCGGGTGAAGATAATTTAATTAAAAATCCAACGATCAAATATAAAAACGGATAAACCAATAGTAACACACCAATTGAAAAAACAATATCAAAACCCCGTTTTAAAGCCCTGTTATAGGCAGCTTGTAAGGGTTCGCGCCGGATCGTAAGCAAGGGAACCGACTCCATCACTTCCATAATCAGGCCTTTCTTAATATTACGATAAGATTCAGGAACAATATAAAAACGGATCATATGCTTTTCCGAGAAGTTCAGCAAGCGTAATATTTTATCGTCATGGGTTCCCGGCAATGTACAATAAATTTCATCTACATCATTCATCAGGGCAAAGTTCTCTACCTGGTCTGTCATCCCCAGATAATTAGGCAGTGCATCTTTCAAGGCTATATTATCATCGAAAAAACCCATTACATTAAAACCATATGCCAGGTCATCTTTCATAACCCTATAAATATCCATCCCATTCTTTCCTGCTCCCACAATTATAATCCTTTTAAAGTTATAACCCCTGCGGCGATAAGCTTTCAAAGTAAGCCTGACAAATACTCTCCATAAAGTAAAAAACAGAAGAAGGGAGATATAAAAAACCACGATAAAAGTAGCTAATACATCTCCGACATTGAGGAATACCAGACAGGTGGAAAAAAGGAAAATCAGGGTAGTTACAAGTAAAAATGCCCGTTGTACAATTTTTTCAATAAAAACAATAGACATATGGATCTGTAAAGGGACAAAATACAAGGCAAAGAAATAGCAGAAATTAAGCAGCAGGATGATCTCCCTGAGATTAGATGTAATGGCCTCTGTATAATAAGGGCCCAGCAAAGAATATACTATAAAAAAAAGAGAGTTCAGAACAACCAAGTCCCCGACCCCCATCAACCAGTGAATCAAATAGCCATGTTTTTTACCGAATTTCATATCTTTCTTC
Source organism: Tannerellaceae bacterium (assembly GCA_021204405.1). Classification (GTDB taxonomy): domain Bacteria; phylum Bacteroidota; class Bacteroidia; order Bacteroidales; family Tannerellaceae; genus JAJPZJ01. Next base: position 22,584 of record JAJPZJ010000105.1, read on the forward strand.
TAAAATTCCACAAAAGTAAAGAATATTTCCGAGCAAAAAAAGGCTGCACAATATATTGTGCAGCCTTTAGACTAATATAGGAATATGTTTTATCTATCAGCACGCATGATAACAACACGGTTCCAGTCATTTACACTAAATGGTTGTTCTTCTGAACCTCTCCACTCAATAGTGATCTGGCTTGAAGGAATACCATATTTATCTGTTAATTCTTTCGCAACCGCTCTTGCACGTTTTTCTGAAAGTTGCATGTTATAAGCAGCAGTACCGGTATTTCTATCAGCATAGCCTACTACTTTCAGACGAGCACCTGAATCTTTAACAGCCTGAGCAGTATTATGGATATTAATTTCCTGAGTCTTTTCAATCTTATAGCTATTCAGACGGAACATTACCACATGTTCTAATTGAGTCTTATCAACTACTACAGGAGCTGGTTCAGGACAATCAGGACAAGAAACCGGACGTTTACTCAATTCAGCATTTTGAGCACGCAACTGGTTAATCTGATTATTCAGGTCGTTAAGCAACGCATAATCCATTGGTTCAATAACTTCAAAGTCTGTTTTACCCAATTTAAAGGTAAGACCGGCTGTTAACTGAACAATACCATCAGATAATTTACCCATCTGTACACGGTTAAACTGTTCATTCAGCAATGAACCTTGAACTTCTATATTGAAATCTACACGTTCACCCAAACGGAAAGCAGTTAAAATACCTGCATTTAAAGAAGGAGATTCACTTCTTGGTATATCCTGGGTTTCGAAATGCTGTGCATATCCAAGACCGATCCATGGAATAAAACGGAAGATTCTTTTTGAATCGTAACGTCCCCAATGGTTGGTTACATCATACATAAATCTAAGTGAGCAGCTACATATTTATTATGTTGCATGAACTCTGCATTATTACCTTCAAAACCATGGATTACACCGCCATTAAACTGTACTCTCATACCAAAATACGGGTTAAACCATTTACCAATACTTAATGAAGGAGCAAAATTCAAACGATCATGGAATTCGGCTTCATTATTCTGGTCGCCAAATAAAACACTGGCACCTCCCTGAAGAGTGATAAACCAGTTATCGCCTGCTCTGTTTTTCTTAAAATTAGTTCTATAACCGACATCATTACTATAGCCGATCTGAGGAGCATATTCCTGTGCTGATACAGAAAAAAACAAAACCAGACAATAAAGCTAAAAGCAACACTTTAGTCTTTTTAGTCTTCATATTAATCAACATTTAAATTAAACAATCAATTACCATTTTCCTTATTACTCACCGAAATGAGCAAAAATTAGCCTTTTTCTTATTATAACACTTATAAACCTTAATTTGTTTGCTCTTATTCAAAATAGTTTAAAATTCATATCCACCATTTTTTAAATAAGATTCTTTTTTTTAAATAAGATTCTTTTTTCATTAATTTCACATCGCTTTCCATCATGTCTTTTACCAGATCATCCAACGAATACTCCGGCTCCCAGTTCAACTGCGTACGTGCTTTGGAAGCATCCCCTATCAATAGGTCTACTTCTGTTGGTCGAAAGTACTGTGGATCCACTCCGACAACGATCTCACCGATGCGTTTCTTAATTTTTTCAAGGTACGGTTCACCTACTTTTTCTATAAACACATTTTCATCAATAAAGTTTAATACCGCTACTTCATTAACATCTTCCCCTTTGAATATTACTTCCAGGCCAATCTCTGCAAAAGCCATTTTTATAAAATCACGGATAGTTGTTGTCACGCCGGTAGCAATCACATAATCATCCGGCTGATCCTGTTGCAAAACCAGATACATTGCCCGGACATAATCTTTAGCATGTCCCCAGTCGCGTTTGGATGATAAATTACCCATGTAAACCTCTTTTTGCATACCCATAGCTATACGGGATACGGCGCGGGTAACCTTACGGGTAACAAACATTTCTCCTCTTAAAGGAGATTCATGGTTAAACAAAATCCCATTGGAAGCATGCATTTTATAGGCTTCCCGGTAATTAACCGTAATCCAATATCCATACAATTTAGCAACCGCATAAGGGCTCCGGGGATAGAAGGGGGTAGTCTCTTTTTGTGGCACCTCCTGCACCAAACCATACAATTCGGAGGTAGAAGCCTGATAAATACGCGTTTTAGGAATAAGGTTCAGCAAACGTACAGCCTCCAATACTCTTAAAACCCCTAACCCATCAGCATTGGCTGTATACTCCGGAGTATCAAAACTAACTTTCACATAGCTCATAGCAGCCAGGTTATAAATCTCATCCGGTTGGACTTCACCGATGATACGGGTTAAATTAAGGCTATCCGTCAGATCTCCATAATGTAAGATCAGATTGCAATTCTCTACCTGCGGGTCCTGATACAAATGATCTATCCGCTCGGTATTGAATAGAGACGCACGACGTTTGATACCATGTACAACGTACCCTTTTTCAATCAGATATTCGGCCAGGTAAGCACCATCCTGACCCGTAATCCCAGTAATTAAAGCTACTTTACTCATTGATTGTTTAATTTAAATGTTGATTAATTATAAGTGTTAACTAATATACCATTGATATAATTTACTGATGCCCTCTTCTATTTCCACCGTATGTTTCCACCCCAGTGAATGAAGTTTACTGACATCAGTTAATTTCCGCATTGTGCCATCAGGTTTGGATTCATCAAATATAATATTACCGTTAAACCCGATTGCCTGTTTGATCAGGTAAGCGACCTCCCTGATAGAAATCTCTTTTCCTGTACCTATATTAATATGTGTATTTCTTATCTCTTTTCTATCTTTTACCAGATCGGCAAAATCAATATGCTCCATTATATATACCGAAGCATCCGCCATCTCTTCACTCCATAAAAACTCACGCATAGGCTTACCCGTTCCCCATAAAGTTACATACCCCGGCGTTATCCCATATTTTTTAAGGATAACCAGTAGCGTTTCTTCCGAAGCATCTCCCCCAATTCCTTCAACCGGACGTAAAGTAAAATCATGCCGTATTTTATCCCATGCTCCCTGATGCAGACAGTTAGCCAGATGTATTTTACGGATCATAGCCGGTAGCACATGCGAAGTCTCCAGATTAAAATTATCATGAGGCCCATACAAATTAGTTGGCATAACCGACAGGTAATTCGTACCATACTGTATATTATAACTCTCACACATCTTTATACCGGCTATTTTTGCAATAGCATAAGGCTCATTTGTATATTCCAATGGCGAAGTCAGCAAAGAATCTTCCGCCATGGGTTGTGGTGCCTCATGGGGATAGATACATGTACTACCCAGAAATAATAATTTCTTTATTTTATTTATAAACGAAGCATAGATCACATTATTCTGGATCATCATATTTATATAAATAAAATCGGCCCTATAAGTATTGTTCGCCATAATACCGCCTACATGAGCTGCTGCCAGGAATACATACTCCGGCTTCTCTTCCCTGAAAAATTGTTGTACAGCCAACTGATCTGTCAGATCCAGTTCATTATGTGTACGCAAAAGGAAATTGGTATATCCTTTTTCCTGGAGATTTTTTAATATAGCCGATCCTACCAGTCCACGATGTCCGGCAATAAAAATTTTACTATCTTTTTTCATATGATAATCCGGAATGTAGTTAAATAAACTATTTTATTAATTTAAGCAGATATTGTCCATACTGGTTTTTAGCCATAAGCTGAGCTAATCTCCTTAGCTTTTCCGCATCAATCCACTTATTATGGTAGGCAATCTCTTCCAGGCAAGCCATCTTCAGACCCTGCCGTTTTTCAATGACCTCTACAAAAGTGGATGCTTCCGATAAAGAATCGTGTGTACCGGTATCCAGCCAGGCAAAGCCACGGCCTAACAGTTCTACCTGTAATTCTTCTGCCTGGAGGAACTCCTGGTTTACTGTAGTAATTTCCAGCTCTCCCCGTGCAGACGGTTTTATCGTTTTAGCGATATCTACTACTTTATTCGGGTAAAAATAGAGGCCTACTACCGCATAATTGGATTTTGGCTCAGCAGGTTTTTCTTCTATACTTAACGCTTTCCCATATTCATCAAATGCCACTACCCCATACCTTTCCGGATCATTTACATAGTATCCAAATACAGTTGCTTTCTGCTGCTCTTCTGCATTTTCAACAGCACGTTTTAAAGTAGATGTGAAACTTTGTCCATAAAAAATATTATCTCCCAGCACCAGACAGGCCGAATCAGTTCCAATAAAATCGGCTCCAATAATAAAAGCCTGTGCAAGTCCGTCGGGAGAAGGTTGTTCCGCATATTCGAAACGCACACCATAATCAGCCCCATCCCCCAATAAACGCCGGAAGCCAGGCAAATCCTGTGGAGTAGAAATAATCAATATATCACGTATACCCGCTAACATTAATACGGAAACCGGGTAATATACCATTGGCTTATCGTAAATAGGTAGTAACTGTTTGGAAACTCCTTTAGTGATCGGATAGAGGCGTGTACCGGAGCCTCCTGCTAAAACAATTCCTTTCATACGAAAAATATTTAATTACCAGATATGAAACTTACAGTAAGTTTTATCTGAATAAAGTTTATTAAATAAAAAGTCTTTCACAGTATTTACAAATCATATTCTTTTTCAAAAATGAATTCATAAAAACGAATTACAAATGTAGGGAATTTTTACATCTCCACCTTTTTTTCAGGTTATAAATCCTCTTTGGTATCCTGTCTGCAAAAACATTCCATTTCCCCTACTTGTTACTTTTCTATTAATTAGTTGTAGAATAAAAAAACTAAAAACAAAGTAACATGAATCCGATAACAGATAATTATAAATACGAAATGAAACACTGGTGGCTTCCATTGGTTGTAGGTGTTTTATATGTATTATTTGCAATATTCCTGATGTTTACCCCCATTACAAGTTATATTGCATTGAGTATACTTTTTAGTGTGTCCATTTTTGTAGGGGGAATCTTCGAAATAATCTTCGCATTTAATAATAAAGGAAAAGTCTCCAATTGGGGATGGTACCTTGCATTGGGAATTATCGACATTATATTGGGTATTCACCTGATGATCAACCCGGGGTTAAGTATGGCAGTCCTTTCATATGTAGCGGCATTCTGGATTTTGTTCAGAGGAGTCAACTTTATCACTTTTGCATTCGATTTAAAGAAACTATCAGCCGGCAACTGGGGATGGTTCCTTGCGTTTGGAATTATCTTTATCCTTTGCAGCTTATTGTTTATATGGCGTCCGGTCATAGAAGCTTTATCTATTGTATATATTGTAGCCTATATCTTAATGGCGGTTGGAATTATCCTTAATGGCGGTTGGAATTATCCGGATTATGCTGGCTTTCGAACTAAGAAAAATCCGTAAACGCTAGGATCAGGTAGCAGAAGCAGATCAACTTATTATCTGACTTTTTACATTTTTTTTGATTATTCCCATAGGGTATTTACTCGTTCGGCAATCATAGTTATAACAACAGATCAGTAACTAACTAAAGAATTGCAATATGAGAACACTAGGTAAACACGCTATGGAAATTCTTTTATCCATTCTTATATTTGCCCCAGTAAATACAGCATGGGCAAAAGAAGACCCCGGTTACACTATAATCACCGGCCTGGTACGGGATAAAGTGAACAAAAAACGATTGGAATATGTAAATATTTCTGTTCCCGGAAGCAATATAGGAACAGTTACCAATGCCGACGGAGAATTTTCTTTTAAGATCAGCGACTCCATTCCTGCCATCGATATTGAGCTTTCCCATATCGGGTATTACAATAATAAGGTAAGTCTCTCCGGCGATGATATGAAAGACCTGACCATATGGCTTACCCCTAATTCAAATGTACTGGATGGGATTATTATACGTGCCGGCGATCCCCGCCTGATTGTAGAAGAGGCATTGAAAAAAGTTCCCGACAATTACAGTACATCCAATAATATGCTTACCGGGTTTTACCGCGAAACCGCACAAAAAGGCCGCCGGTACATCAACATTTCCGAAGCGATTATCGATGTCTACAAAACATCCTATGAAGAATCTGCCGACCGCGACCGGGTACAGATACTGAAAGGCCGTAAGCTATTAAGCCAGAAATCCGGAGACACACTGGTTGTAAAACTGTTGGGAGGCCCTAACCTGTCGGTCTATGTAGACATTGTTAAAAACCCGGATATCCTGCTTGATCCCGACCTGCTCTCCTTCTATAAATTCCGGATGGAAGAATCAACTATTATCGACGATCGTCCCCAATATGTGATCCGGTTTATTCCACAGGCTATCCTTTCTTTTGCATTATACGAAGGAAAATTATATATAGATAAAGAACGGTTAGCTTTTACACGTACAGAGTTCAACCTGAATATGGACGACAAAAACAAAGCGACCCAGGCCATCCTGAAAAAGAAACCGTTCGGTCTTCGGTTTAAACCTACCGAGGTTAGCTTCCTGGTTACCTACAAAGAGTGCGACGGACTTACACACCTGAATTATATCCGGAATATCGTACAATTTAAATGCGACTGGAAAAGACGGTTGTTCTCTACCAACTATACAATACAATCGGAAATGGTAGTTACTGACAGCAAAGAAGACAACATAAATACTATCCCTTACAAGGCTGCGTTTAAAACCAACCAGTCGCTATCAGACCAGGTAACTAATTTTTACGACGAAGATTTCTGGGGAGCCTACAATATTATCGAACCGACAGAGTCGTTGGAATCAGCAGTAAGCAAATTAAAGAAACAACAGCGTTAATACAAACAAGTTAAAGATAGTTTTTGTATATTTGATCAGCTACAAAAACAAATATCTCCGGTATGTTGAACGACCTGTTGTTATTAAATAAGATAAAAGAGGGGAATATAAAAGCTTTCGAGCAGCTATTCAGATTTTACTACTCCCCTCTTTGCCTATATGCGGCAGGGATCACCGGACGAATGGAGATTGCAGAAGAAATTGTACAGGAACTCTTTTATACCCTTTGGAAAGAACGGGAAAAAATCCAGATATTCCATTCAATCAAAAGCTATCTGTACGGCGCTGTAAGAAACCAGTCTCTTCAATATTGCGAACACCGGAAAATACGGAACCGGTATCAGGAAAAGATACTAAATAATCCTCTCAAAGAGGTTCCTGCCACCGACCCGCAAAGCCGGATGGAGTATGAAGAGCTGAAATTAATTAATAACACATTAAATAAACTTCCCGAACGACGCAACCGGATCTTCCGTATGCACCGTTTTGAAGGAAAGAAATATAATGAGATTGCTGCTATACTAGCTGTTTCTATAAAAACCGTAGAGGCTGAAATGACAAAAGCTCTACAGACTTTAAGAAAAGAGATAGAGCACTACACTTACTTATCATGATCGAAATAAACAAAAATAAAACAGAGCAGGCATGGCAAAGCCTGTACCACCGGCTGGAAACCGACGGATTACTGGCGGTCAAACAAGGAAACTCCTTCCAGCTTCGCCGGATACTCTACAGGTACGTTGCTGCCATCTTTTTACTGATAGTAGCTGGATACGGAATTTATCAGTTAAAAAATACCCCTCTATATACCAGTACTCAATTTATCAGTACAACCAATAGCGAACCCGGCCTACTGGTCACCACCTTACAGGACGGTTCCATTATTTACCTGGCCGGTAACACCACACTTCAGTATCCGGAACAGTTCGAAGTAACCAAACGGGAAGTCATCCTCAGCGGAGATGCGCTGTTTGAAGTAGAAGGAAATCCGGAGCAGCCCTTCCTGATCGATACGGAAAATGTCACTATCGAAGTAACCGGAACAGCCTTTACAGTCAAAAACAGTATTCCTTCCCAATTTGAACTGGCAGTCAAAACCGGGGAAGTGAAGGTAACACTTAAAAAAGATGGAAGCTATCAGTATGTAAAAGCCGGTGAAAAAGCAACTTTAGCATCCGCTGAACTTACAGTCCAACCCACTTCAGGACTAAATTCCCTTACTATCCATAATCACCAATTCCGCTTTAAAGATGAAACGCTCAAAAATGTAGCCCGGGTATTAAACCTCCACTGGCCCGAAAACCAGATAATACTTGACCCTGCAATTGCCGACAGGCAAATTACCGTAACATTTACCGACCATCAGCCCGAACTGATGACAGAACTGATCTGCCTGGCCCTAAACCTGAATTATACAAAGCAACAGGACCGGCTTTTTATATCAGCGCCCTAACCTATCCTCTATAATATCCTTGTATGAGAACGCCCTTCATTATATTCATCCTGTTCCTATTTCTTTCTACAGGAAATATAGGGAGTATAATGGCTCAGACCGACCAGGAAACCCTCAACCGGAAAATCCGGCTATCCGGAAAAAAGAAACAGTCTATAATTTGCTATCGGAAGTTTCCGAACAGGCCAACTACCTCTTTATTTATGATAGTAATATCATTTCCAACGATAAAAAGATCCGGGTAAAAAAAAGGATACTATTCCATCCGGCAAGCCATCCATGCTATTACCGGCAATGAGCAACTAGCATTAAAAATAGTAGGAAGCCATATCCTGATTTATCCGGAAGAAAAAAACAAAAGAGCTGCTGGTATCTTCCAGAGAAATTGTAACAGCAGCCGACACTTTTTTCACCATACAGGGTATTCTCCGGGATCGCTATACGGAACAACCGATCCCTTTTGGTACCGTCGGTCTCCGTAAATATGCCATAGGCACCATTACTAACCTGAATGGAGAGTTCCGCTTACGCCTGCCGGATTCTTTACAGCATACAACCATCCATTTTTCCCATCTGGGTTATGAACCACAGGAATTTGAATGTACCTTACTGGAAAACCGGCATAGCACCATTACACTGGAGCCTCGTATTATTCCCTTACAGGAGGTAGTCGTAAGGCTGGTAAACCCTGTAAAATTACTGGAGGAAATGCATCGCAACCTTTCAAAAAAACTATTCCCTGTCTCCCGTATACCAGACAACCTTCTACCGGGAAGGTATTGAACGGAAAAATAACCTCGTATCTCTTTCCGAAGCCATTTTCAGGATTTATAAAACCCCTTACAACAGCCTGAATGAAAACGACCAGGTAAAACTCCTGGAAATGCGAAAAATCTCTAACACGGCCGAACGCGATACAGTCATAGCAAAAATGAAATCGGGAGTGGAAGCAAGTATTTTACTTGACCTGGCCAGGAATATACCCGATTTCCTTGCACTGGATGGAAATAAAATATATAATTACATCCAAAGCGATATTACAGTCATAGACCATCGGTTAGCCCATGTAATCCTTTTCGAACAGAAAAAAGAATACAACTTACCGCTTTATCAGGGAAAGATATATATAGATGCAGAAAATGCCGCACTTTTACAGGTAGAGTTTGAACTCAATCCCAAACTCATCCGGAAAGCCAAAAATATGCTTATTGCCCGGCAAAGCCGTAACCTACGGATCACTCCCGTCAAAGCCGGCTATATAGTTAGTTATAAAGAATGGAATGGAACCTATTATATAAATCATGTCAGAGGCGATTTGCATTTCAATATTAAAGGAAAACGGCAACTATTTAATAGCCCTCTGCACATGTGGTTTGAAATGGTTACCGGAAAAATCGATACGGAACAAGTAATAAGATTCACCCGGAAAGAGATATTACCTCTCCACACCATATTTTCTGAAACAAATTATAGGTATGATAACAACTTCTGGAAAGACTTCAACGTAATCCCGGTTGAAGAAAACCTGCTGGAAGCAATAGAAAAAATATCTTCCAAAATAGAAGAAACAGACCATCAGTAGAATTTAAGGGATTATTTTCTTAGCACAAAATTCAAGGAGCCTACAAAGCTACCAGCCCTTACCCTATCTAAATCTTAATAATAACATTATACTGGCGCACCTTAAATAACACCTTAATAGTGGCACCTTTAATAGTAACTTCAAATGCCACCTTAATAGAAACTTCTCTTAATCCCTGTAAGGGAACCTATGGAAAATTCCGGGATGAACCAAGCTGCACCATGATTCAACCTTCGGCCAAAAGATCAAAGATGACATGCGATCTTATACAATCTCTCAAATTTCAACCATGATACAGATTAGAACTTAGATACCCCCTCAACTTTTAACAATGATCCGAATAACCCCATCAGGAGGGGTTATAAATCATAAAAGGAGCCTTTTCGCAAAGGCTCCTTTTATAGGTCTTTAATAGGTATTAGTCTTTAAGGCAAAAAGATTGTTTAGGTTATCTGCATGTAAAGATGTGCCATTTTCTCATACTGAACAAATAAAAAAACATATTATAAAACACATTTTTAACATTCTCGAAACTTATTTGCAGCTTCTTTCTTTTTTTAACATTTAAATTTCGCTTACAAATTCTTATCTTAAAGATCCTCAATAAAAGATAAATAGCTAAATTTCAAGAGAGTATTTTAAGCCTCTTTACCCTAAATCCACCGCTAAAAACAATTTTTAATTTATCTTATTAAAAAACCACTTCCTAATACATGCAAATATACCGGAAATATTTTAATATTTGGATACAAAAAAGATTTACAAACTCAGGATTATTAACTAATTTTGCAACTGCATTGAGGTGACATTAAATGCATTTTTTCGAACGTTTTTTAATTGATTTTTATATGTATACAGTTAGTAAACGGATGGAGATATCAGCTTCCCACAGCCTGACACTCTCCTATCCCAGCAAATGCGAAAAATTGCACGGTCACAATTGGATTATTACCGTATGGTGTCGTTCTGCCGAACTGAATGCCGATGGCATGGTGGTAGACTTTACTCATATTAAAGATATCGTAAAAGGCACACTCGACCATCAAAACCTAAATGAAATCTTCTCCTTCAATCCTACCGCCGAAATATAGCCCGGTGGATATGCGACCAGGTCCCCACCTGTTTCAAAGTAGAAGTACAGGAGTCAGAAGGTAATGTAGCCAGCTATGAGAAAGATTAATGAGATTTTTTATAGCCTGCAGGGCGAAGGTTATCATACAGGTACTTCCGCCATATTTATACGCTTTTCCGGATGCAACCTCACATGTAGCTTTTGTGATACGCAACATACCACGGGCCAATGGATGAGCGATGAAGAAATATTGGCAGAACTAGCTGCTTACCCATGCAATACGGTGATACTAACAGGTGGTGAGCCTTCCCTGTTTGTTGACGAAGAATTGATTAACAAACTTATCTGGGCAGGAAAATATATATGTATGGAAACAAACGGAACACACCCGGTACCCGATCAGATCCACTGGATTACCTGCTCTCCCAAACCGGATGCAACAGTAGTTTTAAAACGGATAGACGAACTTAAAATAGTATATCAGGGACAGGATGTGGAAGCTCTCCGGAAAAATATCCTGCTACACATTATTACCTGCAACCCTGCTCAGGCTCCAATACCAGTGAAGTAGTAAATTATATCCTCCGTCATCCCCACTGGAAACTAAGCCTGCAAACCCACAAACTTATCCATACACAGTAACTACACCTACCGTTAGTAGCTGATAAATAACAACATAAAGTATTAAAAAAGAATAATGCCACCAAAGTTTACCGGCATTATTCTTTCATACTTTTCGCTATTTTATTTATCTTACTATCTTTGTTATACTAGAAAACAAATAAAATAGTTGTACAATGATCAGTTTTGCAAATGCCAAAATAAACCTCGGGTTAAATATTATAAGCAGACGTGCGGATGGCTACCATACTATAGAAACTATCTTTTATCCTATTCCCCTGAAAGAGGTAATAGAGATCGTACCTGCCCGTGAACCTTCGTTTACACAAACCGGTATTCCCGTAGATGGGCCGGCAGAAAACAATCTTATCCTGAAAGCAATTGCAGCTTTACAGCAACGCTATACTATTCCTCCCCTGGAAATACATTTGTTAAAAGCCATTCCCTTAGGCGCTGGATTAGGAGGAGGTTCGGCCGATGCTGCCGTAACACTGAAAATGGTCAACGAACTTTGCGAATTGAACATTCCGGAGCAGGAACTCGAAAAGATTGCAGCTACCTTAGGAGCCGACTGCCCGTTCTTTATCCGTAACAAGCCGGTTTTTGCAACAGGTACCGGCAATATCTTCACACCCATAGACCTCTCACTCGCAGGGTATGATCTATACGTAATCAAACCCGATATATTTATTTCGACCGCCGAAGCCTATTCGGCGATCATTCCCGGTAAGCCGGAAATCTCCTTAACTGAAATTGTCAAACGTCCTGTAACCGAATGGAAAGAGCTAATGGTTAACGATTTCGAACCCAATGTTTTTAAACGCTATCCCGAGATCGGGCTTATTAAAGAGGAACTCTACCGTTCGGGCGCTATCTATGCAGCCATGTCGGGTTCGGGTTCATCGGTATACGGAATATTTAAAAAGATAACGGAGGAAGATGCCGCCAAAATGCGGCATAAATTTCCCGACTCACTTGTCTATTCACTAAAACTACGATAACTACTGAAAAATGAAAACTAAAACTAGCCTGATTTTAACACTACTACTTGCCCTAGCTACCTGGAGCTATGCCGGCGATATAACAATACATACATTTAAATATGCCGGTCCCGTACAATTAAATAAACCCGTACTGGCCGACAGCTTAAATGTAAAAGGGAAAGCGTTTGAAACAAAAGGATTGCTGAAAACCTCCCTTCCCTTTGAACATGTCCTTAACTCACCTGTCATATTAGACACCGATTCGACAGGTAGCATTACACTGGATATTCCTGAAAAAGGATATATGCTGCATCTGCTCGGTTTCTATCTGAATAGCGACCGCTATGTAAAAGGCACACTCGATGTAACCGGGTCGGGCGATTTTGAGGTATATGTAGATAATAAGCTCGTAACTCCCAGCTCAGAATTGATACTCGAACCCCGGAGATATGAGGTAGTCATAAAATACCTGACTACAGCAGCCGATACCACCCGTGCCAGCCTGAAGGCTGAATATTTCTATAAAGAAAATGCCGGCGTGGTGGCCACTCCCAAAAGTAGCAAACGTTATACCCTGCAACATATCCTGGAAGGGAAAGACTTCCGTGGGGTAAGCCTGTCTGCCAATGGTAAATATGCACTCGTAAAATATATCCAGCGTTACAAAGGAAGTAAAAACGACCTATATGCACAACTGGTCAATGCCGAAACCGGCGAAGTTGTATTGCAGGAAAACGGATACCTGCGGGATGCCCGCTGGATGCCCACTTCCAATAAGCTCTACTTTACCCGCAACGGATTAAAAGGAATCGAACTCGTGACTGTCGACCCTGCTGCTAATATGCGTGAAAAGGTATTGGTAGAGAACCTGCCGCAAGGTAATTTTTATTTCACACCTGATGAAAAAACACTCTTATTCTCTGTAGAGGAAGAAGGTCCTAAAAAAGCAACCGGCCTGGTACGTATTACTGAACCCAGCGACCAGTTGCCCGATTTCCGTACACGCAACTTTATCTGGCGGTATACCCTGTCTACCGGCTTGTTTGAACAACTTACCTTCGGCCATAACTCCACACTCATTAACGATGTAAGCAGCGACAGCCGTTACCTGCTATTCACTACCGGCAAACGGGTATATACCGAATTACCCCATTTCCGCAACTCCCTTTATAAGCTCGATCTGCATACCCTTGAAGTCGATACCTTGTGGGAAGAGGCAACCTACGTGAATCGTGCCGCCTTTTCACCGGATGGCAAAGAATTGCTGATCGCAGGCTCAGGAGGAGCATTCGACGGCATTGGCCTGAGTATCCCCGACAACCAGTTACCCAACAGCTACAACGGCGAACTGTTTATCTACCACCTGCAAACCCATAAAGTACGTTCACTAACCAAAGATTTCAACCCCAGTACCATAAATGCCGTATGGAGCTGGTATGATAACCAGATTTACCTACTGGCAGAAGATGAAGATTATCAGCGCATCTTCGTTTGCAATCCTGCAACCGGGAAGATCAGGAAACTGGTACTCAATGAAGATGTGGTCACTGCCTATTCACTGGCTGATACAGCTCCTGTACTCTATTATTACGGACAAAGCGTGTCGAATGCCAACAGGCTATATGCATACGACCTGAAAAAAGATAAAAATAAACTGGTACATGACCTTTCTGCTGAGAAACTGAAAGAGATCCGGTTCGGCGAAGTACACGACTGGGATTTTACCTCCTCAGACGGAAGCCGTATCCAGGGACGTTATTACCTGCCACCCAACTTCGATCCCAATAAAAAATATCCGTTGATCGTCTATTATTACGGAGGAACCTCCCCTACCAACCGGATGCTGGAAACACGTTATTCCATGCATATGTATGCCGCACAGGGATATGTCGTATATACGCTCAACCCCAGTGGGACTACCGGTTTCGGGCAGGAATTTGCAGCCCGCCATGTAAATGCCTGGGGACTTCGTACAGCCGACGAGATTATCGAAGGAACAGAAAAGTTTTGCGATACCCATTCCTTCATAGATAAAAACAAAATCGGATGTATCGGTGCCAGCTATGGCGGATTTATGACACAATACCTGCAAACCAAAACCGACCTGTTTGCAGCCGCAGTAAGCCATGCTGGTATCAGCTCACTCAGCAGTTACTGGGGCGAAGGATACTGGGGTTATGGCTATTGTTCGGTAGCCAATACAGGTACATATCCCTGGAACAATCCGGAGTTTTACACCAGCCAAAGCCCCTTGTTCAATGCCGATAAGATCAACACCCCGCTGCTCTTATTGCACGGAAAAGCCGATACCAATGTGCCGGTAGGCGAAAGCACCCAGATGTTCACCGCCCTCCGCTTGTTGGGTAAAACTGTGGAATATATCGAAGTAGAAGGCGAGAACCACGGTATTATGGGATATAATAAACGGATCGGCTGGCAGAACAGCATCTACGCCTGGTTTGCCAAATGGCTAAAAGACCAGCCCGAATGGTGGGAAGCCATTTATCCCGATCCTACGCTCTAAAAATTAATTGTTTTGGAAGGATTAATCACAAGCTACATACCTTTTATCCCATTAGGGAGTATAGTATGTTCATGCAACGGATATGTATAGAATTATGGTTCAGCACTCCTCGACCTTGAGGAGCCCTGGAAAGTAAAATACCGTTCGGGTCCTTATATCATATTATAAATCAAAATCAGTCCTGGCCAAAATCATGAATATTTCTGATGGTGGTAGCCGATTTTTGAGTTCCGGAGGAACGGCCTATCCTAGCCCAGTACGCAGTGCTGGGTAAATGATAGGAAGTTTGCTGAGTCCTGACAGGACGACCTACTAAAACCAGCTATTAGACATGTTTTATGCCGTGCTAGCACTCTCATATGATCCATTCCTATTACTCAGGGCGTTGCCCAGTCGTGTTCAGAAGATTTTTATCATAGATAATTAAATAAATGATTATCCGCATAATGTCCGTTGATTTATTGAACATCATATGAATGT